>JAITTA010000240.1 GCA_031287395.1 Dysgonamonadaceae bacterium
GTTGTATTGTTGGATCTTGATTTCCTTTTGGGCGAAAGTATTCACAAAAAAGGATAAAATAAATAATGATGCTGCTGTAATTTTGAAATAAGTATTCATGGTATTTTATTGTTTTCGGCAAAATTAATGTTTTTTTATTAAATTGATGCGAGTTTGAAATCTTGAAATGACCTATTGTTCGTATGGTGGTGAAAAATTGAAATCAAATTTTAAAAATTCCGAATACGGCAGAACCCGAACCCGACATGGAGGCATATATGGCTCCGTCGTCGTACATCTTCTTTTTTACAATTTCTATTTCAGGATACTTTTCAAACACGCTCATTTCAAAGTCGTTGATTAAACGGTCTTTCCAGGTTTCGACCGGCTCCGAAATGATTTTTTTAATTGACTCCGAGGGTTTCCGTGTGCGCACACGGGAATAGGCTTCCCGGGTAGAAACATGAATTTCCGGTTTGATAACAGTAATGAGGTAATCCTTCAGGGAAACATTTACAGGAGAAAAAATATTCCCGGTTCCCTCAGCAAAAACAGGTTTATTCCTGATAAAAAACGGACAATCGGCGCCAATTTGCATTGCGAAATCTTCCATCTGCTTCTCTGTAAGATTTAAATCCGCATAGTTGTTAAGCAATTTTATCATGAATGCGGCATCGGCAGACCCACCTCCGAGACCGGCCCCGAAAGGGATGTTTTTTCTCAGGTAGATATCGACTTCCGGAAGTTTGAATTTGTTTTTCAATAACTGATACGCTTTGATTACCAGGTTTTTTCTCGGGTCTCCGTCTATCGGGATACCCGATTGTACAAAAGTTCCTTTCTTTTCTTTGGCAGGAACAATTTCCAGGGAATCTTTCAGTTCGATGGGGTAGAATACGGTTTCGATGTTGTGATAACCGTCTTCACGTCCGGAAACAATATTCAATCCCAGGTTGATTTTAGCATTTGGAAAACAGATCATATTTTATTTTTTTATAGGATTGATTATTCGTTTTTTACCTCAGTATCACGAGCATATTTACGGCACCAATTCCCCTTTCAGAGGCCGGGATAACTTTTTTCAAATCAGCCCACAATCTTCCGGTCTTCCGCTCTTCCGGTCTTCCGCTCTTCCGCTCTTCCGGTCTTCTTTTTCAAGGTCTGCCCGCGATTTACTGATAGTTACCAGATAAACGCCGAGGAATACCATCAGAGCAGCGCCGATTTTTTCCCACGAGAAATGATCCTGGCCAATGACAACGGCAATGAAGGCGGCGATGATTGGTTGGAGATAATTGTACATGCTTACAGTGGTAGGTCGTATTTTTTTTAAAGCTATAGGAATCAGCAGGTAAGTAATAAAAGTGGCCCCAAACAACACATAGGCCAGTAGCAACAGTGAGTGCCGATATTCGGGATTCCCCGACAGTAGTGGGGCGTTGGTCAGATCATGATAATCGAAAGGGAGTAATACGATTGTAGAAAACAAAAACATCCATTTCATTATGGTGACGGCATTGTATTTTAATGTGAGCGGTTTTGCGATGACCAGATACAAAGCATATGAGAATCCGCTGGAAATAACCATCAAGTTACCATTTAGAGAACCGGAACCGGTATTAACGTGCTTTCCGGATGTGATCAATAGAATAGCGCCTGCTGCCCCGATGATGACTCCACCCGTTTTTTTCCAAGTGATAGGTTCTTTTAAAAGAAAGAAAGCGAATACCATGACAAACATGGGAGTGCAGGTCACCAGGATCGAGGCATCTACGGGGGAAGTGGAGTTCAGTCCGTCGATGAAAAGCGCCTGGTTGATCGCGATACCGAGCATTCCACATAGAAAGAGCATGAACAAATCTTTTTTCTCGACTTTTTCCCGTATAAACAGTGAAGTGCCCCAGAAAGCTATGCAGGCAAATAAAGTACGGGCCAGGGTTAAACCTTCCGGAGAGATGTCGTGCAGAAGCAGCGATTTTGATATAATCATGTTAACGGCAAACAGAATATTCACAAATGCAATAATCAAATGCCCTTGTAATTTTGTTTTATTCATGATTGTTTCATAAAATTTTTTGCAAAGGTAATGTATATAATCGGGATTTATCTATCTTTGTAAAAAAATAGACGTATCTTACATTTTGATATTTAATTTAACTTAAATGGGATTTTATGTTGGATCATAATGCCTCTGTTTTATTAATATATACCGGCGGAACTATCGGAATGATAGAAAACCCGGAGACCGGAATATTGGAATCATTCGATTTCAACCACTTGAAAGAGTGTGTTCCGGAATTAAAACGTTTCAAGTTTTCGATTGACACGATTCAATTCAACCCTCCGATCGACTCTTCCGATATGGATCCGGATCGTTGGTGTATGCTGGTGCGGATTATTGAAGATAATTACAATCATTACGATGGATTTGTGATTCTTCATGGTACCGATACAATGGCTTATTCAGCCTCCGCATTGAGTTTTATGCTTGAAAACCTGGATAAGCCGGTCATCCTTACCGGTTCTCAATTGCCTGTCGGCAAAATTCGTACGGATGGGAAGGAAAATTTGATTACAGCGCTTGAAATTGCTGTGGATAAAGATGCGGAAGGAAAGGCTATCGTTCCGGAAGTCTGCATTTTTTTCCAGAATTATCTGATGAGGGGAAACCGGACAACGAAAATCAATGTGGAAAATTTCAAGGCGTTCAATTCCTATAATTATCCGGTATTGGCTGTTGCAGGGACTCAGATACGTTATGAACATCACCTGATCAGGAAACCGTCACCCAAAGGAACCCAGCGTTTTCATTATTGGCTTGATCCCAATGTGATGATTCTTAAAATTTTCCCCGGAATATCGAAAGATATTGTACAATCTATATTTGACAATCCGCAGTTGAAAGGTGTGGTCTTGGAAACTTATGGAGCAGGGAATGCTCCGGAAAGAAAAGATTTGCTGGAAATATGGACGCGGGCGGTAAAACGGGGTGTTGTTATTCTCAATGTGAGTCAGTGCGCTGCGGGTACGGTGGAGATGAATCGTTATAAATCGGGAAAAATACTGGCTGATTCCGGAGTTTTTTCCGGGTACGATATGACTACAGAAGCAGCAGTTACCAAATTGATGTTTTTGTTTGGCCACGAGATGGAATTGGAACAGGTGAAACAACAAATCGCCAGGCCTTTGATAGGAGAAGTTTCTATTATTGAATAAATGATATTTAGTCGGTTTTTTTTCTTTAAAAAGAATTTAGAAATTTTAAAAAAATGACAATTGTCAATGTATATTATCGTTTTTTTTTCAGTATGTTAGACCTGTTGTGTAACAGGTATTTTATTATCAATTATTTTATTATCAATTTTATATTTTATTCCAATGAAATCCTCTAACTTTGTGAGGGATTTGAAGGCCTTTATGGTTACCGGATCCGTTACGGAGTTCTTAAAAACCAATAAAAAATGAAAATGTGATGAATTATGGGAAGGGAAATTAAATTCAGTCTGGTTTACCGTGATATGTGGCAGTCATCGGGAAAATATCAGCCACGTGTCGATCAGTTGGGACGAATTGCACCTGTTATCGTTGACATGGGATGCTTTGCAAGGGTAGAGACCAATGGCGGAGCATTTGAACAGGTAAATTTACTTTACGGAGAAAATCCTAATATGGCAGTGAGAACGTTCACCGCTCCGTTCAATAAGGCCGGGATTAAGACTCACATGCTGGATCGCGGGTTGAATGGGCTTCGTATGTTTCCCGTTCCGGCAGATGTTCGTAAGCTTATGTACAAAGTCAAACATGCACAAGGTGTGGATATCACACGTATTTTCTGTGGGTTGAATGATCTCCGTAATATTATCCCGTCTATACAATATGCCAAAGAAGGAGGTATGACTTCACAGGCTGCACTGTGTATCACTTATTCTCCTTTGCATACAGTGGAATATTATGTGAATCTGGCTGAACGGTTGATTGAAGCCGGAGCAGAAGAAATCTGCCTGAAAGACATGGCCGGGATCGGTCGTCCGTATAGCATCGGACAAATTATCAAGGGAATTAAATCCCGTCATCCTGAAACCACGATTCAATATCATGGCCATACCGGACCGGGTTTTTCTGTGGCGTCTATGATGGAGGCTGCCCGGAATGGAGTTGATATTCTTGACGTGGCGATGGAACCTCTTTCCTGGGGAATGGTCCATCCGGATGTGATTACCATTCAGGCCATGTTGAAGGATGCCGGATATATTGTGCCTGAGATCAATATGGAAGCATACATGGAAGCCCGTCGTCTGACACAGGAGTTTGTCGATGACTTCCTTGGTTTCTTTATTGATCCAAGCAATAAGATTATGACCTCACTGCTGGTAGGTTGCGGACTTCCGGGCGGCATGATGGGTTCTATGATGGCAGACCTGAAAGGAATGCATAGTGCGATCAATCTGGCTCTTCGTCAGCAGGGTAAGAAGGAAGTGACTTTGAATAACCTGGTAGTGCAATTGTTCAAAGAAGTGGAAAATATCTGGCCGATGTTGGGTTATCCGCCTTTAGTAACGCCATTCAGCCAATATGTTAAGAACATCGCTTTGATGAATATTTTTGCAGCCGCGAAAAATGAACCGAGATTTTCCATGATCGACAAAGACAGTTGGAATATGATTCTTGGAAAAACGGGTAAGTTGCCCGGACCTTTGGCACCTGAAATCATTGATCTGGCCAAAGAAAACGGTTACGAATTTTATGAAGGTGATCCCCAGGATGCTTTTCCGGATGAATTGGACAAGTATAAAGCTGAAATGGCAGAGTTGGGTTGGGAAGAAGGTCCGGACCAGGAAGAACTATTTGAATTTGCCATGCATGATCGGCAATACCGCGATTTGAAATCAGGCGCTGCTAAGAACCGGTTTAATCAGGAATTGGAACAGGCAAAAGAAAAGGCCGGTGCTCCGATTATTGTAAAACGGCCTGTCGTGGAAATTCCGATGTTCAGTTTTGAAGAAATAACGGCCAATTATCCTAATGCGAAGCCGGTACATGCTCCGTGTAAAGGACAGGTGCTTTGGCAGTATGATATGATGGATGCTTCTACCGCACCGTTCGAAGGGGCTACGATCCAGGAAAAGGATAACCTGTGCTACATCCAGAATTATTATGGAATCGAACCTGTAAAGCTTGGTTACGGAGGAACCATTGTCGGCACCTATGTTAAACAGGGCGATCACGTCCAGAAAGGACAGATCCTGGCGTTTATAAATTAAATTATAAATGGTAAGTTGTAAACTATAAGTTGTAAGTTTTTATTGTGCGTAAGCCAAACTTATAACTTATAGTTTACAATTTATTCTATGTTTTCTTCTCTTGTGACTTTGCCGCAGATAGGAAGGTTTGCGGTTTTATGATACTTTAACAGTCCGGAATTAAACTTTTACGTTTTATATCAATCAAAAATCAGTATTATTGTACCCCGGATAGAGAGAAACAAAAAAAATTTACAATGAAACGCAGAGATTTTTTTAGAGCAGGAGCCGCTGTAACTCTTGCTGCCGGATTAAATTTCGACAAATTGCATGCAGCTTTGGAGTCTAATAACGTGATTGTGGAAGCAGTACCTGATATGGTTGCTGTAATGGGAGGAGAACCGGCAGTCATGCTGGATAAGGCTTTTGAAGCTTTGGGCGGCATTTCCGGATACGTCAAAAAAGGCCAGTCTGTCGTTATTAAGCCGAATATCGGTTGGGATAAAAAGCCGGATTTTGCGGCAAATACCAACCCTGATTTGATTGCAGCTTTAGTGAAAAAATGCTTTGCTGCCGGAGCAAAGAAGGTAACGGTATTCGACCATACCTGTGATAACTGGCAGAAATGTTATCAGAGCAGTGGAATCGAACAGGCGGCTAAAGCCGCAGGAGCCGTTGTTGCTCCCGGAAATGATGAAGTTTATTATAAAACCGTATCGATTCCCCGGGGAGTTAAGCTGAAATCGGCTAAAATACATCAGGCTTTATTGGATGCGGATGTCTGGTTTAATGTTCCCGTTTTGAAAAATCACGGAGGGGCTAAGATGTCTATTGCCATGAAAAATTATATGGGAATTGTCTGGGATAGAGGATACTTTCACGATAATGATTTGCAGCAATGCATTGCGGATATTTGTACTTGGAATAAAAAGCCTGCGCTTAATATTGTGGATGCTTATCGTTGTATGCGTAAACATGGACCGCAAGGACGGTCGGTATCGGATACTGCCGTATTGAAATCCCTCATTGTGTCTCCTGATATTGTTGCTGCCGATGTTGCTGCCATCAAATTATTCAATCAGGTTGAATCCATGGAAGTTTCGTCGATAGGACATATTCTCAATGGTGAAAAATTGAAATTGGGAACACAGAACATTGATAAACTCAACATCAAACGCATCAAAGTTTAATTAATCGTGGAATTGAGAGTTGGGAATTGAGAATGAGTTTGGTACGAAAATAATTTTCAGTTCTCGACTCCCAATTTTCAGTTCTCAACTCTCAACAGATATGAAAATTTCTTTTTTTAAGGTATTGCGGGTATTTTTTGCCTTGTTGATTTTTCTTCCGCTACTGTTTTATTTTTGCGATTTCCTGAATATTCTTCCTCATGAGCTGCATGGATTGGCAATGGTTCAGGTAGTTCCTGCCGTATTGGCGGGGACATTGATCGCTTTAGTGGTTTTGTTTCTTTTGACTCTTTTATTCGGCCGGATTTATTGTTCTACTATCTGTCCGTTAGGTGTTTTGCAGGATATCATCTCTCGTTTTAGCGGTCGTGGGCGGAAGAAGAGTAAAAAAGGGAAGAAAAAACGCGGATTTATTTATTCAAAGCCCCAGACTTATTGGCGTTACGGAATATTGTCGGTTTGCATTATTTTTTTTATCTTTGGAATAATAAGTCCTCTTTTATTGCTGGATCCGTATAGTAATTTCGGTCGGATTGCAACTAATTTATTCCGTCCGGCAGGAATGATGATAAATAATTGGGTTACTGCAATTGCTACGAGAGCCGGGAATTTTACTTTTTATCATGTCTCCATAGAGACCGTGACCGTTGTATCGCTGATTGCCGCATTGGTTGCACTATTGGTTGTGGGAATCATGTCGTTCATGCGTGGACGTTTATTTTGCAACACCATTTGTCCTGTGGGTTCTTTGTTGGGCCTGGTTTCCCGTTTTTCCCTGTTTAAAGTGGTGATGGATGAAAGCCGTTGTACTCAATGTACTTTGTGTGAGAAGGCCTGTAAATCGCAGTGTATCGATAGTAAAAGCATGAAGATAGATTCCAGTCGTTGTGTTTCATGTTACAATTGTCTGTCCCGTTGTAAGCATGATGCCATAGGATACCGGTTTTCATGGAAAAGTAAAAAACAAATGA
>JAITTA010000259.1 GCA_031287395.1 Dysgonamonadaceae bacterium
GTGATATTCAGATTTGAACGATCATCAACCATTGGGATTCCGATTCCGACAGAAGCCCCGTATTCTTTGTAACCGTAGCTTTGTACCTTGATATAAGAATTGGAATAGTATCCTCCGGCCCGGTATTTTATACGTTTGAAGAGATTTTTATTGCGGGCATCGGGAGTGTATTCCAGTCCGGCATTAAATTTAGTCCGGTTATTCAGGGTGTCTTTTTTACTTTCGTATTCTGCGTCGGCCCATTGTTGTAAAAGGAAATCCGCTCCTACCGTCAATTTATTGAACTTTGTAAAAGTTGCACCGATCCCGAATGATTGAGGAAGTTGAAATCCGTAATCGTAGTTTACTTCGCGATTCGAGTAGGAAATAACCCCTGAACTTGAATTGTACGTCATTCCGGTTTTCATCACTTTTCCATTGAATTTTGTTTTTGGAACGTATATGGCACCGAGGACAATTCTTGAATCTTTATTCAGAGGGTGAGTGTATTGAATGCCGAGATCGTAGGTAAATCCGGAAGACCGCAAGGTATCGGAAAGGCTGGTTACCATATCTGTAGCATCGTTGGAAGTGATTTTACGATCGTGTTTGATATCGCCGAAAATATAACCCACATTTATTCCAACGGAAAAGCGTTTGAAAAAATTGTAGGAAAACGCTCCGTAGACTTGATTCAGTCCGCCGACTCCGGTATAAGAAGTATAAGTTACGTAATTATTGTCTTTCGGGGTTGTAAAGCCGTAGTTGTATCCGACATAGGATATCGGCTTAAAGCCGACTCCCATACCCAGATCTTTATACAAAGGGAACTGCATGGCAATGTATTCAATGTTACCATTGAATTTCTGGTCTTTATTACCCTGATCATTAAACCAGGCCAATTGACCGGTAATTCCCAGATCGAGCATAAATGTCATGGAATCGACACTTGAAAATGATGCTGGGTTCAGGGGATTGATCATTTTCGGATTCCGTAATCCGAATCCAATGCCTCCCATTGCCCTTTGTCCTCCGAATGCCTGATCGGAGAGTATCCCATAATCATAACGTGAATACGGCGAATTCGTATTATTCTGGGCTGATAAAAAAGCTTGCATGAAGATGAGGCATGCGAGCGGTAAAATTGTTTTAATTCTATACATATTGATAATTCAAGATTTCATTTAATCCGTTCAGGACTAAGTTTCCGTCTGCAAAGATGGATTTTTTTAATTTTGTTTCAAAATAAAATGAGTGTCCGCCTGTTAAAAAAATCAAAAGGTCGGGATATTTTGTTCCGAACTCGTCGATATAGGCGTTCATTTCCTTTAAAATACCATTAACAACACCCGCTCTGATAGCCGTTTCGGTATTGTATCCGATTTCGGGGATATCTCCGTCTTCATCGAGCATGGGAAGGCGTTTGGTGTAGTTATTCAAAGCCTTGAAACGAATTGTCATTCCCGGAGATATATTTCCTCCGGTGTAGATTCCTCCGGCTTGTATCAGATCGTAAGTGATAGCTGTACCGGCGTCGATAACCAAAAGATTATGATCCGGATATTTTGTGTAAACAGCTACTGCAGAAGCAATACGGTCTCGTCCGAGAGTCTGCGGCGTTTCATATTGAATTTTGATTGGAACCGGGGTATTCTCATCCAGCAGGATGAAGCGGTTGAGTCTTTCTTTCAGGAAATTGACGACTTCAGGATCAACGTCTGCAACAGAACTGAAAATTCCCTGAGATGGGGAAAACTCATTAAGTAGCTTCAATAACTGGTTTGAACGCAAAAACCTGAATATGAAAGACGCAAGCAATTTGCGTCTTTCATATATGGCAATTTTAGCTGAGGTATTTCCTTGATCAATTACTATATTCACCTGTCATATCTAATTTACTGCCTGTTTGGAGACAAATTAGAGCGACAAAGATACATGAATATTTTTAGTTGGCAATAATTACCAGGCGTATTTCGATATCGTCGTTGATAAACGAATCTTTTAAATCTTTAAATATATTTTTGGATCCGTAATTTACTCCCCAGTGTGTCCTGTCGATTGAAAAAGGAGCCGTAGTTGCAATGTAATTATCCCCGTCTTTCTTGATTGTAGCATCGAAAGAAATATTTTTTGAGGTTTCTTTGAGTTCCAGGTTTCCACTGATTTTCAGATTCAGGCTGTCGGTTCCTTTTGATAATTCCTCTACCCCTGTGATGGTGAATTTTCCTTCGGGATATTTTTCTACATCAAAAAAATCTGCACTTTTCAGGTGTCCGACCAGTTGTTGATTTGATTTTGTGTCTTTAAGATCTTCGCAGATAATGGCATTCATATCCAGAGTAAATGTGCCTGATTTCAATGTCGTACCTTCCACGTATAGTTCGCCGTTTTTTATTCCGAGGACTCCCACATGATGTCCTCCGGGTTTGAATCCTGTCCAGTGAATGGTTGATGCGGAAGTGTTTACCGATAATTTTAAACCTTCTGCACGGGCTGCTTCCTTGGCATCAGATGCCTCTATCTTGTTTTTTGATTGTTGCCCACAGGATACAAGAAATAGTACAGATAATAGGACCAAATAATGAGTTTTCATCTTTTTACTTTAATTTAGAATTTAACATAGATGTGTTTTGTTAAAATAACGAATAAAATTGTATCTTTGTTCCCGTTAGAAAGGGAAAAAACATAAATTATTCTGTTTGTACGGATGAATAATTGATAAAAATAAATATTGCTGTTTTATGAATTTAATGAAAAAATGGATTAGTTTAACCTTGATTTTATGGGGATTGTTATTTTGTAGTGTTCAATCACAGGAACTTCCTTATTGGAAAGATTTAAATGTTATTTCAGTCAATAAAGAAGCTCCCAGAACTACTTTTATGAGTTATAACGATGCTGCGGATGCCGCTACGTTCCGGTATGAAAATAGTCCGTATTATTATTTACTTAACGGTACGTGGAAATTTTATTACGTAGATGCTTATAAGAAGCTCCCGGTAAACATGACGGATATTGATAGGAATACTTCCGGATGGTCGGACATCCGGGTTCCGGGAAATTGGGAACTACAAGGGCATGGTACTGCTGTTTATGTCAATCATCCTTATGAGTTCAATACCTACAATCCGGTACCTCCGGTTTTACCCGAAGAAAATCCGGTAGGGGTTTACCGCCGGGATATTGAAATACCGTCGGATTGGATGAACCGGGATATTTTTTTACATATTGCCGGAGCCAAATCGGGAATTTATGTTTATCTGAACGGAAAGGAAGTGGGGTATAGCGAGGATTCCAAAGATCCGGCCGAATTTCTGATTAATCCGTATATTCAGGCCGGGAAAAATGTACTTACCCTGAAAATTTTCCGGTGGAGTACCGGTTCCTGGCTGGAATGTCAGGATTTTTTCAGGATCAGCGGTATTGAACGTGATGTGTTTATTTGGTCGCAACCGAAAACCGCAGTGCAGGATTTCCGGGTGGTATCTACTTTGGACGATACGTATAAGAATGGTATTTTCAAACTGGGTGTGGATGTGAAGAATACTTCCGGTTCGGCAAAAAATGTGTCTGTTAAGTATGAGTTGACGGATCAGAACGGGAAAGTTGTAACTTCAGCTTCAAAATCTTTGGCTGTCATTCAGAATGGGAAAGCAACCGTAAATTTTGATTATTTGTTTGCTAATGTGCTTACATGGACCTCGGAACACCCCAACCTGTATCGATTATTCATTTCGATAGAAGAGAACGGGAAAGTGGCTGAGGTTGTTCCTTTTCATGTCGGTTTCCGCAAGATAGAGATCAAAGAAAGTGATTTTGCGGTTCAAGTGAAAGATCGTAACGGGAATGTTTCGGAAAGAAAAGCTCGTTTGTTTTTCGTTAACGGACAACCTATTAAGCTGAAAGGAGTGAATATTCATGAAACAAGTCTGGCCGGTCATTACGTATCTCCCGAACAGATGAAACGCAATTTTGAACTGATGAAATTGCATAATATCAATGCTGTCCGTTTATGTCATTATCCGCAAGACCGGAAATTTTATGAAATGTGCGACCAATACGGCTTGTACGTATACGACGAAGCCAATATCGAATCCCACGGAATGTATTATACCATTTATCAGGACGATATGAGGAAGGGGGCATTGGGTCATGAAGATGGGCATAAAAAGGGAACACTGGGACATAATCCGGATTTTCTCGAAAGTCATCTGTCCCGTTTCCGTAATATGTTTGAGCGCAATAAAAATTATCCTTCCGTTACAATCTGGTCTTTAGGGAATGAAGCGGGAAATGGGTTTAATTTTTACAATGGATATGTATTATTGAAAGATCTGGATAAAGATTTGATGAAACGTCCCGTATGTTATGAAAGGGCTTTGAATGAATGGAATACCGATATGATTGTGCCGCAATATCCATCAACATCAGAGTTTCGGAGGCAGGGTGAAATGTTATGGGACCGGCCGTATGTACCTTCGGAATATTCCCATGCCATGGGTAATTCCAATGGAAACCTGTCGGATCAGTGGGAAGAGATATACAAGTATCCCAATTTACAGGGAGGTTTTATATGGGAATGGATGGATCATGCCATATTAGCTAAAAATAAAGACGGAAAAGATTTTTGGGCATATGGCGGTGATTTTGGAGTGGATCAGCCTTCGGATGGAAATTTTGTGGCCGATGGGTTGATTGGACCGGACCAAACTCCTCACCCTGTGATGGCAGAAGTTAAATATGTGCATCAGAATGTTGCATTTGAGGCAATAGATTTGAATAAGGGGGATTTTAAAGTGTTCAATCGTTTTTATTTTTCAAATCTACGGGATTATCTTGTGGTTTATAAAATTGTGGAGAATGGAAAAGTGCTTCAGAAAGGAACTCTTCCTCTGGATCTTGAACCTCAGCGATCGCTTGTGGTTAATGTTCCCGTGAGCAAATTGAAAGTGAAGCCGGCGTCGGAATATTTTGTGAATTTTGAGGTTATTTCCAAAAATCCGGAATTGCTGGTTCCTGCCGGTCATGTCGTTGCCATTGAACAATTTCAGTTACCTTTATCCGGAGATAAGAAAATATATAAGACGTCCGGTCCCGGGTTGAATACATCGGAAACCGGAAATAAAATTATGGTATCTTCTTCTAAAGTGAATTTTGAATTTGATAAAAAATCCGGGATGGTTACTTCTTATCGTGTGGATGGTCGGGAATATTTCAACGAAGGATTCGGAATTCAGCCGAATTTCTGGCGGGGTCCTACGGATAATGATTATGGAAGCCGTATGCCTTACCGTCTTCAGATATGGAAGGAATCGAGTAAAAATTTCAAAATAACGCAGGTAACAACGGCACAACAAGGCGATGTTGTAGAACTGAATATAACTTATCGTTTGCCTTTAGGTAATGACTATTTTGTTAATTACCGGATTTATCCTTCAGGAGTGGTCCACGTTTCTGTCAAATACACGCCGGTTGATGCAAAAAGTGTGCAACTGGCAGAGGCAGAGGATGAAAAAACAGCAACTGAATCTGCCAGCGGAGCTTTGGCTCGTGCAAGAAGGGCCGATACCCGTTTGGAAATTCCGCGTATAGGCGTTCGTTTCCGGTTACCGGCAGAGATGGAGCAGGTACAATATTTAGGCCGGGGCCCGGAAGAGAATTATTGGGATCGTCATAAAGGAACAATCGTCGGGTTGTATTCTTCTTCTGCCGGGGATTTGTATTTCCCGTATGTACGTCCTCAGGAGAACGGACATCATTTCGATACGCGTTGGGTTGCTTTGAATACGAAAGGAGGAAGAGGCTTGCTGATAGAGGCTGACAGTACCATTGGATTCAATGCTTTGCGTAATTCGGTCGAAGATTTTGATTCTCAGGAATCAGATGCGGATTATCAGTGGGGAAATAAATCTCCTCAGGCTATTGCTAATAAAGATTATGCCCAGGCTAAAGATTATCTGCCTAAACAAACTCACGCTATTGACATTCAGCCCCGGAATTTTGTGGAAATATGTATCGATATGCGTCAGTGTGGTCTGGCCGGATTCAATAGTTGGGGCGATAAACCCCTGCCGAAGTACTCGCTTTATGCCAATCAGGAGTATAATTGGGGATTTACTTTGATCCCTATTTCTAAACCGCAGGAAGTTGCGACGAAGACAGGGTATAAATATTGAATTGAAAACTGAGAATTGAGAGTGTATTTTGAAAAAATAGACATTTTCAATTCTCAATTCTTAATACAATGAACGATGAACATTGCAGAAAGATTGTCGGCGCTTAGGTTGGTTATGCAGGCAGAAAATGTGGGTGCTTGTATTTTCCCGAGTACAGATCCTCATTTGAGTGAATATCCGGCTGCCTGCTGGAAGTCGAGAGAATGGATCTCCGGTTTTATCGGTTCGGCAGGGACGGTAGTTGTGACTGCCGATAAGGCCGGATTGTGGACCGATTCACGCTATTTTATCCAAGCCGAAACTCAGTTGAGAGATACGGGGATCCAATTGTATAAAGAAAAAATCCCGGGTACGCCCACGGTGAATGAGTGGTTGTCGGGAGAATTGAAGAAAGGGGAAATAGTAGGTCTTGACGGAGCTGTTTTTGCTGCGTCTGATACTCGTGAATTGAGAACTTATCTTCATAAACATGGTTTGGTACTGAATACGAAGTTTACTCCTTTGAACATCCTATGGAAAGATTGTCCGGAAATTCCTTCCAATAATGTTTTTTTATTGCCGGAAATGTTTTCGGGAGCAAGTTCAAGTCAAAAAATTGCTTTGACTCTGGAGGCCATTCATCGTGAAGGGGCCAATGCTTCCATCCTGGTTTCTTTGGATATGATTGCCTGGCTTTTTAATATCCGGAGCAACGATGTGGATTATAATCCTGTTGCTGTGAGTTATGCTTATGTTTCAGATAAAGAGACCGTATTGTTTATCA
>JAITTA010000024.1 GCA_031287395.1 Dysgonamonadaceae bacterium
AACTTACATCCACAAACGAGGAAAATATTATTATCTTTTTGCTTCCACCGGGTCTTGTTGCGAAGGAGTTAAAAGTACCTATACCACGGTTGTAGGAAGGTCTGAGAACCTTTGGGGCCCTTATGAGGACAAAAAAGGACGGTCTATGTCGGAAAATCATCATGAAATACTGATCCATAAAAACGATTCTTTTGTTGGTGTCGGACACAATTCGGAAATTGTCCGGGATAATGCCGGAAACGATTGGATATTGTATCATGGGTTCTGCGTGGAAAACACCAGCGGCAGAAGTTTATTCCTGGATCAGGTAACCTGGGAGGATGACTGGCCTGTTGTCCGGGGAAACCAGCCGTCTCTGGAAGCCGGCAAGCCGGACTTTTGAAATTTAGGTTTCAAGTTATAAATTTAAAGTTCGGCTTATATATGCGAAAAACTTATAATTTCAAACCTATGACTTTGACTTATAATTGAATGCTTATGAATAAATTATTGTCTGTTTTACTATTGATCGGGATTTTATCATGCGCTCCCGGTAAGAAAGGAGGGAACTCTGTCAGTAATATCAAAATTCAAAATCCTCTTGATGTTGCTTTTGGAGATCCGTTTGTATTGAAAGCATCCGATGGAAAGTATTATATGTATGGAACCGGAGGTGTAAAGGATGGTTTCATGGCTTATACATCTACTGATTTGGCGAATTGGGAAGAATTAGGTCGTATTTATCAGGGAAATACCGGCACTTCCTGGAGTGTTGCTAATTTTTGGGCCCCGGAAGTATATGAAATCAACGGGAAATATTATCTGTTGTTCAGCGCCGATTGGCGTGAAAACCCGAATAATGAAAAGGAAAATTTCAGGATTGGTGTGGCTGTCGCTGATAGTCCGGCAGGACCGTTTGAAGATCTGATGAACCGTCCGGTATTCGATCCCGGTTATCCTGTCATCGATGCCAATCTTTTCTTTGAAGATGGAAAGATTTACCTTTATTACTCCCGTTGTTGTTACAAAAATCCGGTACAGAGCGAGGTGTCCGATTGGGCAAAAGCACAGGGTTGGTACGATGAAATCGAGGAAAGTTGGGTGTATGGAGTCGAAATTCAACCCGATTTTTCCGGAATTATCGGCGAACCGCAATTATTACTTTGTCCGCCGGTTAAAATGGACGACAGACAGGCGGAGTGGGAGAGTCGATCCGTTACATCCCGCGAAGTGAATCGCCGTTGGACGGAAGGTTCTTTCTTAATTAAAGAAAAAGATACCTATTATATGATGTATTCCGCCAATTATTTCGGTGGAAAAAATTATGCTGTGGGATATGCGACTTCAAAAAGCCCTTTAGGGCCTTTTGTGAAAGCGGATAATAACCCCATTTTGCAGAAAAATACAGAAACGGGAGGTCAGGTTACCGGTACCGGACATTGCATGGTATTTACTGCCGGTGACGGGCAACAATATTGTGTTTATCATGGTCGTACTGCCGAAACCGGTGAAGAACGGATGGTATTCATCGATAGAATGGAAATTTTGCCCGATGGGAAACTGGTAGTCCGTCAAACTTATAAACTAAAACCTAAATCTTAGGACTTATAACGTATAACTTAAAATATGAAATCATGAAGAAAATCTTGTTTACCGTCGGAATTGTATTTCTGACAACTACAGTGTTTGCTCAATGGAAGCCTGCCGGCGACAAAATCAAAACAAATTGGGCCGAAAAGATCAATCCGGACAATGTGTTACCGGAATATCCCCGTCCTGTTATGGAACGTTCCGATTGGCAAAATCTCAACGGCTTGTGGGATTATGCTATATTGCCTGTTGGAGAGGCTGAACCTTCCGCTTTTGAGGGGAAGATTTTAGTTCCTTTTGCCGTAGAGTCCAGTCTCTCCGGCGTCCAAAAATCTGTTGGCGAAAATAAGGAATTGTGGTATAAACGGACTTTTACCGTGCCTTCGAAATGGAAAGGAAAAAATATCCTGCTGCATTTCGGCGCTGTCGATTGGAAAGCGGAAGTCTACTTGAATGACGTGAAAATCGGTTATCATACAGGTGGTTATACTCCTTTTTGCTTTGATATTACTCCGTTTTTATCAACAGGCACTCAAAAATTGGTAGTGAAAGTGTGGGATGGCACGGACAAAGGCTACCAGCCCAGAGGAAAGCAAGTGAGCAATCCGCATGGAATCTGGTACACTCAGGTAACGGGGATTTGCCAAACCGTATGGTTGGAACCCGTTAACAACCAACACATCAAAGCATTGAAATCCATTCCGGATGTCGATCGTAATCGTTTGTCGGTGGATGTTTGTGCCGAAAATGCTCAGAAATCCGATATTATTGAGGTAAAAGTGAAAGATGGAGCTACTTTGGTTGCTCAGTCCAAAGCTGTTTTCGGACAAACATTGGAACTGAATATCCCGGATGCGAAATTATGGTCTCCCGAATCTCCTTTCCTATATGACATGGAAGTGAGTCTGTTGAGTAATGGGAAAGTGGTTGACCAGGTAAAAAGTTATTGCGCGATGCGGAAAATAGCTTCTAAGCGGGATCAAAACGGTATCGTACGTATGCAATTGAATAATAAGGATTACTTCCAGTTTGGCCCTCTGGATCAGGGCTGGTGGCCCGACGGCCTTTACACTGCTCCGACAGACGAAGCTTTGGTTTATGATATTAAGAAAACAAAAGATTTCGGATTCAATATGATTCGTAAGCACGTGAAAGTAGAACCGGCTCGTTGGTACACTCATTGCGATCGTCTGGGTATCCTCGTTTGGCAGGATATGCCTAATGGAGATCGTTCTCCTCATTGGGATATGTACAACTATTTTTCCGGAACGGAACAGAAACGGTCTCCCAAATCGGAAGCAAATTATCGTAAGGAATGGAAAGAAATCATAGACCATTGTATTTCCAATCCTTCTGTTGTCATCTGGGTTCCGTTTAATGAGGCCTGGGGACAATTCAAAACACCGGAAATCGTAGAGTGGACTAAAACATACGATCCTTCTCGTTTGGTGAATCCTGCCAGTGGAGGAAACCATTACCGTACCGGAGACATTCTCGATATTCACAGGTATCCGGGTCCTGAAATGATGATGTACGATGCCGAGCGTGTCACTGTATTGGGAGAATATGGCGGTATAGGACTTCCGATGTCGGGCCATTTGTGGCAGACCGATAAAAATTGGGGATATGTTCAGTTTAAAAACTCAAAAGAAGTCACCGATGAGTATGTGAAATTTGCAGAACAGCTTAAGAAGTTGATCAAAGCAGGATTCTCGGCTGCTGTTTATACTCAGACTACCGATGTGGAAGGCGAGGTCAACGGATTGATGACTTACGACCGTAAACAGGTTAAAATAGAGGAAGATCGAGTCCGTAAAGTAAATCAGGAGATTTGTAATTCCTTGTCAAAGTAAAGCTTGAAATGTAAGTATTTAAAGTAAGGGCTTAAAATTTTCAAGCCCTTACTTTATTTATTGGTAAAATAAATTATTATCGTATGAAACGAGCATGCAAAACTTGTACCAAAGAGTATGAGCACGATGCGAGTTCCATATGACCTTTAAAAATAAAATGATTGATGTATATATGAAAAAGTATTTCTTTTTCTTTTTTCTTTTTCTTGTTTTATTCACAGACAGTAGAGGTCAATCCGGTAAGCAATTGACGGATTATGTAAATCCTTTGTTGGGAACGGCCACTCTTTGGAAACCGGAAGATTTGGGATATGTCCGCACCTGGAAGGAACGTACCTGGGGAGCTGAGGTTTTTCCCGGTTCTTCCGTTCCGAATGCGATGGTTCAGTTGAGTCCGGTAACCCAGTTCCGGAGTGGGGCCGGTTATCAATATGAAGATACCGTGATTTATGGTTTTTCCCATACGAATAAAGGGCACTGGAATTTGTTGCATATTCCTTTGCTTCCGGTTACGGGGCCGGTAGTGCCAGGTAATTATTGTTCGAAATACAGTCATGAAAATGAATCCGCCCGGCCGGGTTATTATCAGGTATTTCTTGAGAAGTATGGTATTAATGCGGAATTGACGTCTACGCTTCGTTGTGCTTATCATAAATACACGTTTCCCAGGGATGCCGATAAAAAATTGCTTGCCGATATGACCCGTTCAAACAACCGTGTACTTGCCTGGAAAATACAGAAAATAGATGAGCATACTTTTGCCGGTTTTCAACAGGCCGAAGGCAGGATGTATTTTTATGCCGTTTCCAATGATGGAGTGGAGGATATCGTGAACATAAGAGATGATAAACACGAAGTTTCCCTTGTCACTTTCCGGAACGACAAAAAAAACGAGCCTTTGGAACTTAAAATAGGGTTTTCTTTTGTCAGCATTGAAAATGCAAAGATGAATCTGGAGAAAGAGATGATCGGCAAAAGTTTTGCGCAGGTTTGTAAAGAAGCGAACGATACCTGGGAGAATTTGTTGTCTAAAATAATTGTGAGCGGGGGAACCGAGCGTGAAAAAGGGATATTTTATTCATGTTTATACCGGTCTTTTCTTTGGCCGGCTTTGAGGAGCGATGTAAACGGCGATTATATGGATGCCCGGGACAACGTTGCAAATGGAGGGTTCCGTTATTATACGGATCCTTCTTTTTGGGACGATTACCGTAATAAATTGGTACTATTAGGCATGATTTCTCCGGATGTGGCGGTGGATATTATTAAATCCATCACGGATAAGGGTGAAAAAAGAGGCGGGTATATGCCGACTTTCTTTCACGGCGACCATGCTTCCGCGTTTGTGGCAGGAACTTATTTGCGAGGGCTGAAAGATTTTGACTTGGAACGGGCTTATCAACTTTTATTGAAGAATGCAACCGTTCCGGGACGAGGAGGGAGGCCTTATCTCAATGAATACATGAATAGAGGATGGATTGCCGAGAAAGATACTACGAATGTTCCGACTTGGGACGAGTACAAGGCTGCCGTGACAAAAACAGTGGAATATGCTTATGACGATTATGCTACTGCATTAATTTCTAAAGAATTAGGCGATAAAGAAAATTACAAAATGCTAATGAAGCGTTCCGGTAATTATAAAAATCTGTTCGATCCTGTCACCGGATTTTGGAGAGGACGTATTGATAATGGGAACTGGATCCGGGATTTTGACCCGTATTATCCGTATTTTGCCTATATGTACAGGGAAGCGAATGCCTGGCAATCGTTGTTTTTTGCTCCCCATGACCCCCAAGGGATGATAGCGCTTTATCCGGGGCCTGAAGCGGTTGAAAAAAAGCTGGATTCTTTATTCTCCGAACCCTGGAGAGGTTATGAAGCCCACAATATGACGGGTTTTATCGGAAATTATTGTCATGGTAACCAACCGGATCACAGCGTACCATATACTTATTATTTTATAGGAAAACAGGAAAAAGCCCAATGTGTATTGGATAGCATCATGAACCGTTTTTATGATATGGGGGCGGAAAAGCTCGCTTATGCCGGAATGGATGATGCCGGAGAGATGTCGGCCTGGTACGTATTCAATGCAATTGGTTTATATACTTATTCTCCGGCCGATCCGGAATATATTGTTTCGGTTCCGTTGTTCGATAAAATCCGGTTCTCATTGGGAGACCGGACTTTTACCATCACAAAGAAGGGTGCCGGGAAAAAGATTATTGGAGTAACTTACGGAGGTAAAAAAATAAAAGGGTGGTTTATTTCCCACAACTTGTTAAAAGAAGGGAGGGAACTGATTATTGAGGCCGGTACGCTTTTGAAAAGTAAGTAAATATTGTAAAGATTCCATTTTTTTTTCTTATTTTTGTAGAATGAATAACATATTTGTGATATATAACGAACGTGTTATTCATTTTCATACGAAGACAAGAAATCTTTGAAATGGCATCTGATACGATTTTTTTTAATCAATTGTTTTCGGAATACCGCCAACGTTTTGTCCGGTTTGCCTATTTTTATTTACAGGGGATCACCGTAAAAACATGAGGGCTTGAAAAAATTATGCATATAATTTAGATAATCTAAATAAGAAGAACGCTTTATCTTTCACTCCTCTAAATAAACTTCTAAAAGCTTTTATTTTAG
>JAITTA010000035.1 GCA_031287395.1 Dysgonamonadaceae bacterium
GGAACCTCGATCGCCCTACGAGTTAGGAAGATCAGGCAATTGTCAAGTCAATGCCAACTGTTCGGAAGGCGAAAACTGGTATCACCAGAAAAAAGGGGTCGCTGCTACTTTGCAAGTAATGAGCGACGCTCAATATATTTGTTCCGGAACGCTTATCAATAATGCCTTGCAAGACCGGACACCTTATTTTCTGATGGCTTATCACTGTGGAGGAACCGCTACTGCACAGCAATTTAACCAATGGAGGTTCTATTTCTTCTGGGAAAGGACGGGTTGCGAGAAAGACTCTCCGCTCGCCGATTACAAGATGATTACCGGCGCCACCCTCAAAGTAGGTCTTCCTTTGGATGGTTCTTCCGACGGTCTATTGCTGCAACTGAACGAAGAGATACCTCGTGAATGGGATGTATTCTTCAACGGCTGGGACAGGGGAAACTTAGCTACGGCCGGTGGAGCAGGTATTCACCATCCGGCAGGAGACGTGAAAAAAATATCCACCTATACCCAAATCCCTGATACTTACACAGCTAATATGGTTGGAGGTGAAACAGGCGCGACCAGTGCCCATTGGGGTGTGACTTTTGTGGCTACCGAACACGGACACAGCATTACCGAAGGCGGTTCTTCCGGTTCACCGCTGTTTAACGCAGACAAGCGGGTAATCGGCACCTTGACCGGTGGAAATTCCGATTGTTCCGACCCGTCGGGTACAAACATTTACGGCAAAATGTCGTGGCACTGGGATATGTCGCCCAATCCGGATTTACACATGGCGAAATACCTTGACCCGAATAATTCCGGCATCAAATATATCGACGGTACCTACGGAGAAACCGATTGGGTAAGTTTCACAGCCGGCAAAACATCTATTTACGCTTCGGAAGAAATTACGTTTACCAATCATTCGTATGGCGATATTGATACATACGAATGGGACTTCGGCGCTAACGCCGAACCGGCTGCTTATATCGGACAAGATCCTCCTACTCCGGTATTATATAATAAGGAAGGAAATTACAGGGTTAAATTGACGGCTAAAAAGGAAGACGCTATTGTCGGTATATTTGAAGTGCCGATTAGAGTTGTGTTGAAGCAAAACTATTGTTCGTCAACGAATCCGGCTACTGTCGGCAACCCCGGCAGTACAACAACTGCACCTTTCCCCTTGGGTATGAACACTTCCCTCACCAACTACTCCCACAGCGCCTCTGTTTATACGGCTGCCGAACTGGGTATCGGGACAGACGGAATGATTACCGATCTGGAATGGGATGCTAAAAACGCAACTTCTACCGTCCGCACGTTGACTGTTTATCTGAAAGAAACCGACAAATCCGAATTTGTTTCAGCGACTACATGGGCGGATGAAATCAGCGGTCTTACTCCGCTTTATCAAGGTACACTCAACGGCAATCCGGCTGGAACCGTGAAAATTCATCTGACGACTCCTTTTATTTATTCGGGAACGAAAAATCTCGAAATACTGGTTCAAGCTCGCACTATGTCACTTGCAAACACCAATTCCGCCTGTGTTTACACGGCTACCGCAACGAATACGCACCAGCAGTGGACAAACCTTTGGGTTGAACCGACAGGAACGGGAACACGGAACGGAAACCGTCCCAACATCAAGGTGTATTACGACGATCCTTGTGGAGCATATCCGCCGGTAGCCGGTTTCAGTTTGCCGGCAACAACAATTAATCAGGGCGAATCGGTAAAAATGACCGACCTTTCGACCGGTCCCGTTGTAACGTACAAATGGCATTTCCCCGGCGGAGTACCTTCTTCCTCCAATGAAGTTTCGCCGACGGTACAGTATTTGACCGCAGGCGTATATGATATTACTTTGGAAGTAATAAACAGTCTCGGAAAAGACTCGAAAACGGTGACGAAAGCGATTACGGTAAATGTTCATACGCCGGAGCCGGATTTCGCTTCCCATTCCAATGGATTTACCAAAGCATCCGACTTCGGACCTTTCTTGCCGGCTGAGGGTAGTCTTGTAGGATTTGAAAATAAATCACGGCATTATCCCACCTCGATTGAATGGTCGTTCCCGGGCGCTTTGACCGCTTCTTCTACGGAAGAACATCCGGAAATCGTTTATCCGGCAGGAGAAACTACATACGATGTCTCTTTGAGCGGCACCAATACCGAAGGAACAAGCAACGTGACAAAAACGGATTACGTGCAAGTGGGCGGAACAGCCGAAGTGTGGAATGTATCTTTTGGTGAAAGCCCGTCGTATCGTTATACTTCCAATGGCTTAGGTATTACCGGATCCGAACGTTACCAAAAAACGGCCGAACGCTTTGAAGCGCCTGCCGGGGGTGAAATAAGTAAAATAAAAATATTTACGGAAAATGTAGTGCAAAATCCCGGTTCCTACATGACCGTACAGCTCTTCTCCGACAACGATGGATTTCCCGGAACCGAAATATCCGAAGAACTGCGCATTGAAGGCGGCAACAACCGGATTGCAAATGGCGGATATAATACGTTCACCTTTACGAAGCCGGTGGTTGTTTCGGGCGCTTTCCACGTAGTGGTCGGAAGTACCAATTATAATTCCATCTACTTTACGGTTCCTTGCGTACAAAACCGGGCCGGCGAACACAGTACGGTAAGCGCTTTTTTTCAAGGAATTTGGTCTAATGTGGGCAGATTGGATAAAATATATACTTCAATGCATATTATTCCCGAATTCACTTATACCGTTGTCGAAATGACTTCGCCGTTCACATACAAGAAAAAAGACATCGACCATGCGTCTGAAACCATTAGTTTCAATACAAACGGACATACTTGGACAGCGGAAGCGGATCAATGGATTAATCTGAGTGCCTCAAGCGGTTCGGTGAGCGACGGAATCGGTTCCTTGAAATTCACAGTCGGTGAAAACGCCAAACGAGTGCTTCGAAAGGGAACTATCACGTTGAACGTTGCGGGAAAAGACATCAAAATTTACGTTACGCAAACCGGAGCTGCTCCTATAGATGCAGAGGCTGCATACGACAAAGATGCGGCCGGAATACGTGTCAATTGGAAGCATGATTCTCATTACAACTTCGGAGAAAATATTTTTGACGACGCGGAAGAATACGCTTCGTTTGCGAAAGCGCCCCAAGGCTATTATCCATGGTCGTATATCGACGGGGATGGCTCCCGCACATACGGATTTACCAGCGAATTCCCCGGTATGGGAAAACCAATGTCGTTCATAGTCTTTGACACCGATGCATTCGCATTGAAATACAACGGATTGGAAGCACATAGCGGCACAAAATATTTTGCAAGTTTTGCGGCTTCATCGGGTCTCAATAATGATTGGCTGATTAGTCCCGAATTAAGTTTCGAGAAAAACTTTACTTTCTCATTCTGGGCAATGTCGCTGACATCCTACTTTAATGGAGGAGAACGTTTCCGTGCAGTTTATTCGACCGACGGAAATACGCAAGCGGATTTCACAAACCAGCTCTCGGAAGGGACGTATGTAGTCCCGCCATTGACGTGGACAAAATACACCTACACCGTTCCTGCGAATGCCAAATACGTCGCAATCAATTGTGTAACGGAGGACGAATTTCTCTTCATGGTGGACGACATCTTTATCGGCACGGAGGATGCACCTGCTTTGACTGCGGCAACAACCCCGCATAGGATGGCGCCGGCTGTGACGGACATTACATTCAATGTATATCGAGACGGAGAATTAATTGCCGGAGGAGTAACGGAAAAAACCTATTTGGATACGGAAGATTTACAATCGGCCGAGTACAGTTACTCAGTGACAGCGGTTTACGGCGATCCGGAATTGGAATCGACCGAATCAAACCGGGCTGTGATTCAAAAAGGAAACAGCATTGATAAGATCCATTCCGAAAAATTGCTGAAAGTTTATCCGAATCCGGCACAGGCAGGCATGAAATTCTACATTGCTTCCGGTTTGAATGAGGCCGAACTCAAAGATGCCTATATCAATGTATATAGCCTGTTGGGAGTACTTGTTCAAAAACTGAAAGTAACGGGAAAAGTGACGGAAGGGAGTTTGCCTTCCGGAGTCTATATCCTCAGGTTGAAAGGTGAAGAAACTATCGTTATCATAAAATAGATTTTCGCTACCTGAGAGGTTGTCTAAAAAGGGTATTTTGCGGATAATCGTAAAAAAAATCGAAAAAGTGAGTATAAAATAAAGATACAAGAGTCTTTATAGTAAAGAATGGAAAGAAATCTATAATTATTTTATGCAACATCCAAATTTAAATACAGATTATTCAAAATATACATTTGAAGACTTTCTTCAAGATGATTTTTTTGTTTCTTCGATAAAGAACAAAAGTGCAGATTCAGAGGCATTTTGGGAAAAATTGGAGAAAGAAGGCAAGATAAACCGGGCAGCATTTTGCGCTGCCCGGGATTTTTTAGAGTCCTTGGGCGACCATAACAATTCGTCCGTCAGCGACGCCGAGTTGTCTTCCTTATGGAAAGAAATACAGGATTCCATTAAAACAAAAAGCTATCGTAAAATAATCTATATAGGTAGCATCGCCGCTAGTATTATGATTATGTTGCTGGCTATTCCTTATATGAGTTCTGTATATCAATCCCGCAAACAACAAGATATAATGCGCTACGCACAGGAAAATTCCATTCAGAATAACAGTAAAGATATTCAGGTCA
>JAITTA010000217.1 GCA_031287395.1 Dysgonamonadaceae bacterium
ACAACGGCAAAATTTTCAAGGTCATCAAAAATTAATGTGATAATAAATAAAAGGCTGATGTGATAATGAATGAAGTGCACCCCAAAAGTTGGACACAAAACTTTAGGGGTGCACTTCACATTGTGAGACAGCCTCTTCATCTGCGGATAAAAAATAAAAATTGAATATACTAAAATCAAAAAATCAGGGTTTTACAAACTTCAACACTTTCTTCTCCTCAGCAAGAGCAAATAACGAAGCCGCATTGATAAGGGCCAGATGTGAATATGCCTGAGGGAAATTTCCCAGTTGTCGTTTTGTCTCAAAATCCAGATCTTCACTGAATAATCCCAGATGATTGGAATAAGATAAGAGTTGATTGAAAATGTTTAAAGCCTCTTGTTCTTCACCAATGACATACAGTGCCCGAACCAGCCAAAAAGTACAAATCGTAAAAGAAGAAGAAGGTATTCCAAAATCATCATCAGCTTTATACCTATAAACCAACCCGTTATAAAAAAGTTCCTCTTTAATTTTATGTACGGTTTTTATATACTTCTCGTCGTTGGCTTCAATAAACCCATATTGTTCCATCAACAATAAGGATGAATCCATATCACAATTGTCATAAGCCTGGGTAAAACTTTCCAACTCTTCATTCCACCCATATGCCAATATATCTTCCCGGATATTATCCGCTTCTTTTCTCCAGGCCATTTCATAATCTTTTTTTCCCACAATCACTGCAATACCGATTGCCCTGTCCAAAGCAACCCAACACATAATCTTCGAAAACACAAAATGTTTTTCCCTGTTACGAAATTCCCAGATGCTTTGATCCGGATTTCGCCAATTTTCATAAACCCTCTTTACAATTATCCGGACGACTTCCCAGATTTCCTCTATTTCATCCAAAGTTCCGGGAAAATGAAAATAATAAGAATAAATAACATCCATCAGATATCCCAATGAATCATTCTGCTTCTGGTTATAGGCTGCATTCCCGACTCTAACAGGCTGAGAATTTTCATATCCGGACAAATGGGGTAATATTTCTTCGGTCAGGACACGACTACCGTCAATACCATACATTATCTGGAAAGAATCGAGTTTTGATTTCAAGATCCTTTTAATGAAACCCATAAACCGTTTCGCAGATGATTGATGCCCTAACCTGATCAATGTTTCAATCGACATGGAGGCATCACGTATCCAGCAAAAACGATAATCCCAATTACGTACTCCGCCAATAGTTTCGGGAATACTGGTAGTCAGAGCAGCAATGACAGCCCCAGAATATTCATAAGACATCAGTTTGAGTATCAGGAGACTACGGGAAACAACATCATTGTATTGAGCAAATTTCCGTGACCGGTTATTCCAATTCAGCCAATATACTTTTGTTCTTTGGTATTCCAGATAAATTCTATCAATATCAACAGGGATCAATTTCTGGCTGTATGATAATAACATGAACTCCTCCTTTTCCAATACAATTTCCTTGCTGTTGAGTATGTCATCAAAATCCAGACTGGAATACAAATACATGTTGTCATCTCCATTGACAAGGGAAAAAGTCCGTATGAAATCCGGAAATTTGCGATTCAATACGGGTTCTTGCCCATAATTCATAACCGGATCATATTTTACCCTGAAACGGGGACGACCTTCAAGCAAACGGATATACCTGTATATTTCAGACGGTATATAATGATCGCTATTGAATGTACGATAACGCGGCATAAAATCAAGTACCTCAAAAGAACTATCTTCCGAGACAAATCGAGTACAAAGAATATTAGTTCCTTTAAAATATTTTTGAGATATTTGAAAATCCTCGGATACGATAAAGGAAAAACTTCCCCCTTTCTCTTCATCGAGGATTTTTGAAAAAACAGACGGGGAATCAAAAATCGGAAAGCACAACCAATCAATACTCCCTGTTTTGGAGATCAGGGCCGCTGTCTTACAATTACCAATCACTCCATAGTCTAAATTGTCCATAATCATTCAAATTAACAATTCTAAAAAAGATCAGATTTTATTCTCCGACAACCGCTTCAGGAATTCGATTGTTTGCCGCTGCGTCGGAATATTGTACCGGGTAGTGCTCGAATGCTTCCCGACTTTGATAGTCACAGCATGATCAGGTAAAGCAAGAAACATTTCCTCGTCAGTAGTGTCATCGCCGATAGCCATTATAAAATCGAATATTTTATTATTTATCAACCGCTTGGCTTCATCTCCTTTACTGGTTCCTTCCGGTTTTATTTCCACAATTTTGATTCCTTTCATAATTTGCAGGTTATTCCGGAAACACGGATTGATCAAAGCATTGATCAATTGTGTCACTCTCAAATCGGCCAACCAGACATCCACATTCCTGTAATGCCAAACCAATGCCGTATCTTTGATTTCCAGTTTCGAACCGGGAGTTCTTTTCACCGTACGCTTCATAATATCCAATATTTCATGATCCCATTGCTCATGATGTATTTTTTGATGCCAAATCCCATTTTCTTTGTAAAAGGCACCATGTTCGGCAGCCAAACCGATAGGCAAGTGACCCAACCACGACTCGAGGGTACTCCGGTCACGTCCGCTACTGATGACTACATGGTTCCGGAGATCTTCATTCAATTTTGACAATAGCTCCAGTAATTCCGGAGGCGGTACTGCACCTTTAGGATCTTTATGAAAAGGAACCAATGTCCCGTCATAATCAAGAATGATAAGTCTGCTTTTTGAACTGTCGTAATCAGATTTAATTTTATCAAAGTTATTGTTTACCACTATTTTTTGTTTTAACCATTTATTTTTTAATTTTACACTCTTCAACTCCCCAACAAAATCACTCGCCCATTGACCGACAGTTTGGGAAGAAAGGACATTCTGCATGGAATAAAGGTTATTCAATTGTTCGTTTATTGGCAGCTCCAAGGCTTCCACAATAGCATTTTCTATTTCAACAGTGTTGGTAGGATTCACAATAATAGAATCGGATAATTCAATGGCAGCTCCGGCCATCTCACTTAAGATCAACACTCCAGGTTGCTCTCGCTTGGTAGCGAGGTATTCCTTCGCTACCAGGTTCATCCCGTCTCTCAACGGAGTTACCAAGGCAACATCCGCAATATGATATAGCTGTACTAATTCTTCAAAATGGAAAATCCGGTAAAAATAATACACCGGGCACCAATCCATCGTAGAATATCTGCCGTTAATACTTCCAACGGCTTTATCTATTTCCTTTTTCAATTTGGAATAGGCCTCTACATTGTCCCGGGAAGGTGCAACAACCATTACCAAAGATACTTTTCCCCTGTACTCCGGATGATTTTTAAGAAAATGATCATAACTTTTCAACCGGATCAATATTCCTTTACTATAATCCAGACGATCGACCGATAGAATCAGTTTATTATATCCGAAACTTTCTTTTAACTCCAAGGCTTTTCTCTTAATTTCACAATCAAGCATCGCATTGTGATATTTTTCATAATGAATCCCCATAGGAAATGCATTAACATAAACTACCCGGCTGTCCAGGTAGATCTCATCCAAAACGCAATCCAATTTCAATACTCTGAACACCGCACTTATAAAATGTCTCATGTAACCATGGGTATGAAAAGCTATCAAATCGGCTCCAAGCAAACCATTCAATACATCGGCCCTGTCGGGGAGAGTCCGGAAAAGTTCGTAAGAAGGGAACGGAATGTGATGAAAATAACCGATACTGACATCCGGACAATTTTCACGAATCATCCGGGGAAGTAACATCAGGTGATAATCCTGTACCCAAACGACATCCTCCGGGTCGAGGATTTCCAAAACTGCTTTACAGAACAAAGAATTCACTTCCCTGTAACTGTCCCTGTAACTGTCGTTGTAATGGATATACGAAGGGAAATAATGGCAAAGAGGCCAAATCACATCATTGCAGTAACCTTCATAATAATTTTCAATCTGCTCCGGAGATAAATATACCGGATAAAAATTCTGAGCTTTTAACAAATTGTCAACCTCCGATTTTTTCTCCGATTCTTCAATATACAACCCCGGCCAACCAATCCAGTATTTTTCAACAGTTGTTTCCAACGAGTCAAGCCCCGTCGAGACTCCCCCCGGACTATGGATTATTTTAAACTCGTGATCTTCCTCGATAATTTTCAGAGGCAACCGGTTAGAAATAATAATAAGTTTCATCCCCAAAATTATTAATCAAAAACAAAGTACTACACTTTCTCGCCACATAACAGAAACTGAAACAGGAGAATACATTCATCCCTCCTCATTAATCACATGAGCATCCACAAAACATCCCCATCCATTTAACAAATATACGAAAAAAAACAATTTTCAAATCAATCGGACTTCAACAAATCATCCAATAATTGATCCAAAGATGCATCATTCAACCTCTTCGCAATAATTTTCTTATTCTCATCCAGTAAATAGATGGAGGGAGTAGTTGCCGTATTGTAAAATTTCCAATAATAGGATGTCCGGTTCGGGTCCCAGAGATTATGCCAGTGAGTTCCATGCAAATGATGTTCATTCACAAAATCCAACCACTCTTTTTTATCGGTTAATAAATAGACACATGCGACATCCAGGCCCTTACTCGCATATTTTTCATACAACTTGTCGTGAAATAGAGGAATTTCTTTTTTACAATGTCCGCATGAAGGTTCGAAAAAGACCAGTAGGGTATATTTACGTCCGATATTGTAAAGTTGTACTTTTCGATTCAAGGAATCTTGCAAAGGAAGATCCTTCGCTTGCATACCAATCCGGTTATAACGCACCTTATCGTATTCCGAACGGATATCCGAAAGAAATGCGGAATCCGCCCAACCGGCAAGACCTTTGAGATAGTAATCCTCCGCCAGTTTGGCCCAAACATTTTCCATTCCCATGATATTACTCTGCAAAGCATAATTAGTCAGTTTCGACAACATCAACTGGTAGCAGGTCGTATCCTTCATCGTTTTTGCAACCAGACGGGAAGCCGCATTCGCCAAGGAATCCGGAACACTTTCCACCTGTTCCCGGATATAACTCTCAATCTTTTGCGGAAAATAATTGGTAAACCAGAATCGCTTGTCCAACAAATCAATGTTATCAAAATAATGGTCTTTCTGGTAATAGAACTCTTTCTTCGCTTCATCCTGGGTTTTAGGAGAAGGATAAGGTCCTGTTGATACGAGTTCCAAACCCTTAAAAAAAATTGTAACCCACTGATCCTGATGCCGGGCAAAGAAATCGTCCTGAAAAGCCTGTACTTCCTTATTTAAATGCTCCAATTTTTCCGAAACCCCGGAAAAGTCTTTGTTTTCGGCCTGGAGCGCTTTTCCCTGTTCAAACAATTTCATACGTTCTTTCTGCTTACCTGAGAGAAAACGGACATATCCGGCAAATGCAACCGACTGCGGCGCTCCGGACACTTTATTCTTTCCGATGAAGTCCGTGGTATCAATCTCTATCTGAAGAACCTGATCATCCGATAACAGGACATCAAAATATTTCGTACTGTCGACGTAAATCATATACAGGCCTTGATCAAGCTTCTGAGCCTGAACAAAAGTCCCGGCACCTTGATCCGACAACTGCAAAGAGTCCTTTTTATATACTTTTCCATTAAAATAGGAACATAAAGCCACTTCCGAATTTTTCAATTGAGGAGCATTAATTGTGATTTTCAAAGAATCACAAAAAGCTTCAGCACTCCAGCCTACCAAAAACAATAAAATAATAAAAAATTTAGATCTCATCTGTTTTTTCTTTTAACCATTTCCGTTCACCTTCATCCAATCCGGGCGAAAGGACATCATATACTTTTTTATGATAAACATTCAGCCAATCGATTTCTTCTTTCAAAAGCAGGGATTTATTGATTGGGTTCTTGTCTATCGGGCACAATGTTAAAGTCTCAAACTGATAAAACTCTCCAAATGCTGTTTCTTCCGCTTTTTCCGCAAGGATTAAATTTTCAATCCGGATACCATATTCCCCTGTCCGGTAAATTCCCGGTTCATTTGAAGTAACCATCCCAGGGGCTATTGCAACAGAATTGTATTCCATGCGAATGCTGTGCGGACCCTCGTGTACATTCAGAAAATGCCCGACACCGTGTCCGGTACCATGCAAATAATTAACTCCATCCTTCCATAAAGCCTGTCTTGCCAATACATCCAACTGCACCCCTTTGGTACCTTTCGGAAATTGAGCCATTGATAAACCGATATTCCCTTTCAGAACAGCCGTATAGTCATTTTTCATTGCTTCGGTGACCTCTCCTACTGCAAAAGTCCGGGTAATATCAGTCGTACCGTCAAAAAACTGAGCCCCCGAATCAACCAACAACAAACCTTTCTTCCGGATATTTACATTGGTTGCTTCCGTTGCACTATAATGCACTATGGCTCCATGATCGGCATAACCGACTATCGGCGAAAAACTTTCTCCGAAATACAACTCCTGTTGGCTGCGATATTCCCGAAGTTTTTCACTCACATCCAATTCCGTGACTTGTTCCCCCGACGACAGGGCTTCTTCCAACCACATCCAGAAATGGACCAATGCAATTCCGTCTTTTTTCATTGCATTACGAAAACCATTTATTTCCGTTTCATTTTTAACACTCTTAAGCATATCCACAGGATGTATTGAGGTCTCAATCACAGGACAACATTCCGGAATTGCGTCAAAAAGCTCAGAATTGATTTTGGAAGGATTAATCAACAAACAAGTATCTTCTTTCAGATTTCCGATATAATCTGTAATCTTCTCATAATCGGCAAAAATAATTCCCTGCAATTTCAAATAACCGGCAACCTCCGAACTTAATTTACGAGGATTGATA
>JAITTA010000227.1 GCA_031287395.1 Dysgonamonadaceae bacterium
GTCGGTATAACCTTCTACAAGAAAGCAACGGTCGTGTTTTACAATCGACTGGCGGGCAAAATAAATTCCGTACAATTCATTTCCCTTATGATAGATTTCACTTTCGGGTGAATTGACATATTTGGCTGTTTTATCGTCTTTTTTTAATGTCCGGCCGCCGAATGCCACGACTTTTCCGGCCAGGGAATGTACCGGAAACAGGACCCGGCCTCGAAACCGGTCGGCAGTATAGCCGTCTTCCCGGACGATGGTCAAGCCTGTTTTTTCGAGGTACTCTTTTTTATACCCCGATTTTAATGCCTGTTGCGTAAAAGCGTCCCGTGCTTCGAGCGCATATCCTAATTGGAATTTTTTGATGGTATCTTCCCTGAATCCCCGTTCTTTGAAATAGGAAAGTCCGATGGTTTTTCCTTCGAGGTGGTCGAACAGGTTGGATGAAAACAATTTTTGAGCGAACCCGTTGAGGATGAACATACTTTCGCGATCACCCTGAGCCTGTTTCTGTTCATCGGTCAGTTCTATTTCCTTTACTTCGATTCCGTATTTTTTTGCCAGGAATTTCAGGGCTTCGTAATACGTTAGTTGTTCGTGCTTCATTACGAAGTGAACCGGTGTTCCTCCTTCCCCACAGGCAAAGCATTTGCAGATGTTTTTTGCCGGAGAGACGTAGAACGAAGGCGTTTTATCCTCATGGAATGGACACAAACCGACATAGTTGACCCCTCGTTTACGAAGAGTCACAAAATCCGCTACGACATCCGTGATTTGAGCTGCCGATTGGATTCGTTCTATGGTTAGTTGGTCGATCATTGAATGAACAAAGATAAATAATTTCCCGGATTTATTCTGCCGTGATTTCGATAATCTTACTATTCAATTTAGATGTAGAAAATGCCTTCAATCCTACTTTCATCAGGTAATCTCCTGAAAAAGTCTGGCCATTGGCCTTAAGAGAAGATTTTGTCCCGGGCATCAGGTTGATTTCTTCCACTTTGTATTTTTTGGCCGGGTCAAGTCCGTCCGGTTTTACCGTAAAAAGTTTTTCGTCGAACCTGGGATAAATATCATAAGTGAAAAGTACGGCCTTGTCTTTTGTTTCATCGACGTACAGTACGGCCGTATGATTTCCGTCGTAGGGAGAGACCAGCCGGTAAAGATCCCCGTCCAGGATGATCTTTTTTAAGCGATTGTAATGAGCGACGGCTTCTCGACAGTAAAGCATTTCATTTTGCTTCATTTCATTCAGCCGGATATCAAAACCGAGTTTACACATCATGGCTACATCCGTACGGAATTTGATACTTGCACTTTTATTCCAACTTGTAACGTGTGCGCACATGGCTTTGGAAGGGAAGAATTGTGAAAATCCCCATTGGATATAGAGCCGTTCGATGGGGTCCGTATTGTCGCTACACCAGAATTCGGTAAAATATTTCAATGATTCGTAATCACAACGCGCTCCACCTCCGGAACAAAGCATCATCGGAAGATCCGGGTATTTGTTTTTTATCCGTTCGAAAACATTATAAACTCCTCTGGCATGGTTGATGTAGAGTTGATTTTGCTTGTCTTTCAGATATGGAGAATAAATGTTGGTAATGGGGCTGTTGCAATCCCATTTGAAAAATGCCAATTCCGGATTTTCGGTCATCAGTTTGTCGACAACTCCGAATACATAATCCTGTACTGCCGGGTTACTCATATCCAGAACCAATTGATTGCGAAAAAAATAAGGCGTACGATTCGGTAGTGTGATCGCCCAATCCGGATGCTTTTCGTAAAGTTCGCTTTTCATGCTGATCATTTCCGGTTCAACCCAGATTCCGAATCCGACGCCTGTTTCTTTGGCCGATTTCACCAGTTCGGGGACTCCTCCGGGTAATTTTCCGGGAGTGGCTTCCCAATCGCCGAGAGAGGTGTGGTCGTTGGAACGCGGGTATTTATTTCCGAACCACCCGTCGTCCAACAAGAACATATCGACACCTAATTGTTTGGCTTCCTTCATCAGTTCTTTCAGTTTTTCCTGGTCGAAGCTGAAATAAGTAGCTTCCCAGTTGTTGAGTAAGGTCATCCGGTCGCCTTTACCGTTTTTCAGTTGATAATTACGCGCCCAGGCGTGAAAATTCCGGCTGGCCCGGCCTGTTCCCCGGTTGCTGAATGTAAAAATGAACTCGGGGGTAGCGAATATTTCTCCCGGATTCAATTCATAATTGGATGCATAAGGGTTGATTCCTGAAATAACCCGTAGATTTTTAACATGATCCACTTCGAAAGTGAATTGGAAATTTCCGACCCAACTGATTGTACCCATCAATACGTCTCCCGAATTTTCTTTTGGCCTTTCTCCCAGTCCGATTTCGAAAAACGGGGAAGTAAACATGCCTGCGCGGGAACCTAATTTCGTATCGATTACTTTTTTTCCAAAAGACAATTCCTGAGTAGTCATATTGACTTCACGCGCCCATTCGCCGCTGAATTCCGTCAGAAAATACTGCGGAGCCTCGAAGTACAGCATGGAGGAAGCATACCGGCTGATTGTAACCGGTTTTTTTTCTTTGTGGCTGATTTCGCTCCACGATTTGATGATATTTTCTTTAGCAAAAGTGATATAATGTAGTTTCACTTTTACCGGATAGACTTCATCTTCCAGAAGAATGATAGTTTCTGTTACATTTCCGTCAATTCTTTTTTCTTCGGAAGAAACATACTTCAGGATGGAAGTCAGGTTTCCATC
>JAITTA010000285.1 GCA_031287395.1 Dysgonamonadaceae bacterium
TGAAAGAACGATTGCAAGTAGGCCCGTTTGAACTTATCGAAGTAAAACCTTTCAGCGAAATCCGCAAAGAATACATAAAAATGACCGGAGACGCGAAAGATATCGAAACCATATCTGTAATCATTGCATTTCTGTTAATGAATGTCTTCCTGGGAATTGTAGGAACTTTCCGTTTCCGTGCCAATGCCCGCCGGGGAGAAATCGGACTTCGCTGTGCACTAGGCTCCAGCAAAAATAAAATCCGACGGTTATTACTCGGAGAAACATTTTTCATACTTCTCCTGGCAAGTATTCCCGGAACCATCATCGCTATAAACGTTCAACTAACCGGGATTCTATCCAAGCTGGGTATTTCATTCCTAGCCGGACAGGAATTCTCCGACATCTTTATTAAACGGACTATCGGTTCGGATATTTCGATCCTCCTGCCAATTGTATTCACGTATATGATTACATTCGTCCTGATGCTTATAATCATCTGGACCGGCACCTGGTATCCGGCTAAAAAAGCATCCGATATTCAACCGGCAGAAGCGTTACATTATGAATAATTGAATAACCGAATGATAAAAACATTTCATATGTACATCATTTTTTTTAAAAGGTCACATGGAACTCGCGTCCTGTTTATGCGCTTGGGTGCAGGTTTTGCATGCTCGTTTCATAAGATGACGATGACAAAAATGACCATTTCATTTCCTTCATTATTTTTATTTCTTTCATTATCTTCACTATCTGCTCAGGATACCATCCGTATCACTCTGGAACAGACCATTTACGAAAGTAACGTACACTCCGTAGATGCACTCGTTGCTAAAAATGAGTTCTGTTCGAGCTATTGGGAATATCGTACATACCAAGCGGAGTTATTACCGGAGGTTGTATTCGACGGGACACTCCCCTACTATTCCAGGTCGTACAACCCATTTCAAAATACCGATGGCACTTACACTTATGTCGGTAATGATTACAGTCGTCTGGACGCTGCAATTTCCATCCATCAGAATATTCCCTGGACAGGTGGAAAACTTTCGGTAGAAAGCAGTCTACAACGATTGGATCAATTCGGGGATCATTCAACGACTCAATACATGGCAATACCTGCGGCAATTACTCTGGAACAACCTATTTTCGGATTTAACCGCGTAAGATGGTTACAAAAAATAGAGCCTGTTAAATACAAGGAAGCAAAAGCCCGTCTGGTCTCCCGGATGGAAAATGTAACCGTCCTGGCAATCAATTACTATTTCAATTTATTACTTGGAGAAATAAATCTCAATATTGCCGTTCAAAATTACAAAAATACCGAACGATTATATACCATCGCGGAAGCAAAACGAAACATCGGACAAATCTCGGAAAACGACCTGCTGCAACTGAAAATTTCCTGCCTGAAAGCAGAAGCATCCGTAACAGAAGCCCAATCTTCTTTGAAAGCAAGCATGTTCCAACTGCGTTCCTTTTTGGGATATCACGAAAATATCATCCTGATACCTTCTATTCCCAAATCATTGGACAATTTCCGGTTAAATTACGATGAAGTATTGGTGTTGGCCATGGAGAACAGTTCTTTTACCCAGGAAATTCGTCGCCGGCAACTGGAAGCATCCCGTGATGTCAGTAAAGCAAAATCCGAGCGTTGGAATGCCAACCTGTTCCTATCCTTCGGATTATCCGGTCAAGATTCCCATATTCCGGAACTATTCGACAACCTGAGAAACAATCAGATTGTAAATCTGGGTATCCGGGTTCCTATCCTCGATTGGGGTAAAGGAAAAGGAAAAGTGAAAATGGCCGAGTCAAACAGAGAAGTGATCCAATCCAGAATAGAAAAAGAAAAAATCGATTTCAATCAGAATATTTTCCTGCAAGTGGAAAATTTCAATAATCAGTCGAAACAATTGAATATTGCGGAAGAAACCGACCGGGTGGCCCGGAAACGCTATGAAACAAGTATAGAAGCATTCATACTGGGGAAAATAGACGTATTGAACCTCAACGATGCCCAGGCCTCCAAAGACGAAGCCCGGAGAAAATACATCGAAGAAATATACCGGTTGTGGTCGTATTATTATCAAATACGAAGCGTCACACTATATGATTTTGTAAACAAACAAAATTTGTACGCGGATTACGAAAGGATCGTGAAATAACACTAGTTTATGTACTTTATATTTTATAGGAAAATTGTAATAACTATTGGTACTAAAGTACGAACTTAGCTTTTTTAAAAATAAATTCCAAATCTCACAACAAATTCTTATATTTGTCTTTAAACAAGTTCGATATGATACTGATCTCCGACGATGATGCCGCTATCCGTTCTTCTTTGAGCCTGGTGCTCAACCGGGCAGGGTACGAAACCATAACCTGTTCAAGTCCGGAGGAAACCATCGACTGTGTACGCACACGGTCTCCCGAAGCGATCGTCTTGGATATGAATTACACATCCGGTACCGGTGGAGAAGAAGGACTTACTTTATTACGACAAGTTAAAATATTCCGGCCGGAAGCGCCTGTTATCCTGATCACAGCTTGGGGATCTATTCATCTGGCTGTCAAAGGAATACAAGCAGGTGCTTTCGACTTCATCACAAAACCATGGGACAATCGGGCGCTATTGAAAAGTCTCGAAACGGCTATCAGTCTCAACAGGAAAGAGGATAACGAAGTTCCCGAAACAATCCGTTTTGATAAAATAATCGGCAAATCACCTCTGATTACCAATATTTTCCATACTATCGCACGGATTGCAAATACCAACGCCCCTGTGCTAATCACAGGCGAAAGCGGTACTGGAAAAGAACTGATCGCCGAAGCCATTCATCATCATAGCAACAGGAATAAAAAACCTTT
>JAITTA010000302.1 GCA_031287395.1 Dysgonamonadaceae bacterium
ATCATGAATACCACCATCACTACTTCCAGATAAGAAGAACCCCAATGAGCAATACTGGACTGCTTGGTAGAGTATCCACCGGTTGAAATGGTAGTCATTGCATGACAAATCGCATCGTATAAATCCATTGGGCCCAAAAAGAGAAGTAAAACCAGAATCAGGGTAAACCCCATGTAAATGCTCCAGATCCGTTTAGCAACCTCGACCACCCGGGGACGAAACCGGTCGTGTGTCAGGCCGGTAGTTTCCGCATCGAACAACTGGGAAGCTTCACCTCCAAATAAAGGAAGTAGCACCAGAGAAAAAACGATCACCCCGAGTCCTCCAAGCCATTGCGTCATACACCTCCAGAACATCAGTCCGTGAGGCAAGCTTTCGATATCCGTCAAAATGGTAGCTCCCGTAGTCGTAAATCCGGACATGGTTTCAAAGAATGCATCCGTAAAAGAAGGGATAAAACCACTGATAAAAAACGGAATAGAACCGAAAAAAGAAAACAGGATCCAGGAAATCGTCACGGTGAAAAAACTTTCCCGTTTTCCTACTATTTTTGATTTTTCAGCCAGATTTCCGGACAGGACCAGTCCTCCCCCTCCGGAAAGACACAGACCGACAGCAATAAGCAGGTACTTAAAATCGGGTTCACCATAAACCAACGAAACCCCAGAGGCTATAAGGATAAAGAACGATTCCATGACAAGTGTCATTCCAAGAATCTTAGCAATAAATCTCCAATTCAAGCCGGGTCCTCTCATATCTTTTCGGTAAAGAAAAAAAATCTAATTGAAATAGTCCTCTATTTTTCTCATCGCAGTATCCAGGCAAAACACCACTACATGGTCTCCATCCTGTATCATTGTTTCCCCATCGATAATCTGAGGAACTCCTTCCCGTATCAAGCCTCCCAAAGTCATATCCTTAGGCAGGTTAAGATCCTTAACCGGTTTCCGGGTAATTTTCGACCCGGTATGAGCGACCAATTCCGCCACGTCGGCACTGGCGAAAGTGAGGCACTTAACATTGGAAACATCCGCATCCAGCAAAAACTGGTAAATATGGCTGGCTGCAATCAATTTTTTATTAATAACTGTTCCGATATCCAGTTTCTCGGCCATCTGGATGTAATCGATATTCTCCACTTTAGCGACTGTTTTTTTCACACCTAAAGTTTTAGCCGCTACACAAGCCAGAATATTGGTTTCCGAATTTTCAGTCAAAGCAATAAAAGCGTCACAACTTTTGATGTTCTCCTGAGTCAGCAGATCCGTATCCCTACCATCCCCATGAATAATCATCACATTGTTACCCACCTTCTCAGCCAATTTATAACTTTTTTCCTTATTTTTTTCAAGTATCTTAATGCGTATACTTCCGGGAAGGTATTCCACCACTTTCAAAGCAATCCGGCTACCACCCATGATTGTCACTTTATCGACATGAATACTTTCTTTTCCCGCCAGAATTTTCACATCGTCAATATGTTCACGGGTAGTGGTAAAGAAAAGGATATCCCCCGATTTAACCTGGTCTTTTCCATACGGAATAATCGCTTCATGATCCCGTTTAATAGCTACAATATGGTAAATCTTTTCCTCTTTCGAGAGATCATAAAGGTATTTATTCACAATCGGCGCATTATCCCGGACTTTTACTCCTATCAGGATCAAAGCGCCTCCGCAAAGTTCCCACCACTGACGGGTCCATGGCCTTTTCAGCGCACTGACAATCTCCTTTGCCGCTAACATTTCCGGATAAATCAAAGAATCGACTCCCAATTTTTCAAAAAATTCCAGATTTTTCGGGAGAAAATATTCATCATTACTGACACGGGCAATGGTTTTTACGGCCCCTAAATTGGTAGCAAGCATACATGCCGTCATGTTGGTCGACTCCTCCGGAGTGACTCCGATAAAAATATCGGCCCTCCCTACCCCGACCGACTGTAAATCCTGAATCGATGTTGGATTTCCGACAACAGTCATGACTTCAGAATTACTTAAAAAATGAAGCCTTTCTTCACTCTGATCCATCAGAATAATATCCTGTTTTTCGTGTGCCAACATTTTCGAGAGGTGAGTTCCAACCTCTCCGGCTCCTCCGATGATAATTCTCATACTTCGTCGATTAGGATTTCAGCAATACTTTCGGCATCCATTCCACAAAGTTTATACAATTCGGGGATAGATCCATGCTCAACAAACTTATCGGGAATACCAACTCTCCGAATCCGGGGAGTATATCCATTGTCAGCCATAAATTCGAGGATGGCAGAACCCAATCCTCCTTTGACGGTTCCATTTTCTACCACAACAATCCGGTTGTACCTCTTTGCTATTTCATGAAGAAGATCCTCATCTATGGGTTTCAGGTAGATCATATCATACAATGCAGACTCAACCCCCTTTTTTTCAGACAGTTCAATCGCTTTAAGGGCAATATTTCCGATCGGGCCTATTGTTATAACCGCCATATCTTTTCCATCCCTGATTCGACGTCCTTTACCGACAGGCAATACCTTCAGAGGTTGACGCCATTCTTTTAACTCTCCTTTTCCCCTCGGATAACGGATAATAAAAACCCCCATATCCGGCTGTGTCGCCGTGTACATCAGGTTTCTCAAATCCACTTCATTAAAGGGGGAAGCAATAGTAATATTCGGGATACAACGCAAATATGCCAGATCGAAAGCGCCCTGATGAGTCGCTCCGTCTTCACCGACCAGACCGGCACGATCGAGGCAAATCACCATATTCAGATTCTGAAGGGCCGCATCATGGATCAACTGATCGTAAGCCCGCTGCATAAAAGAAGAATAAATATTACAGAAAGGTAACATTCCTTCTTTAGCCAAACCGGCGGAAAAAGTCACAGCATGACCTTCCGCAATACCCACATCAAAAGCCCGTTCAGGCATTTCCTTCATCAGGTAACACATAGAACATCCGGTGGGCATAGCAGGAGTAATACCGACAATTTTATCATTTTCTCTGGCTAATTCCAACAAGGTGTGACCAAATACGTCCTGATAAAGTTGCGGTTCATCCAGCGAATTCCGGGAAATACGTTCTCCCGTCACCCTGTTGAATTTACCGGGAGCATGCCAAAGGGTCGCTTCCTTTTCGGCAGGCTCAAACCCTTTTCCCTTGGTAGTGCGTATGTGAAGCAATTTAGGACCTTCCATTTCCTTGATATCGCTCAATACTTTAATCAAACCTTCCACATCGTTCCCATCCACCGGACCAAAATAACGGATATTAAATCCCTCGAACAGATTATGTTGCCTGGTTAACAAAGCTTTTAAACTGTTATTAAACCTCAAAATCAGGCCTTTCCCCGATTCCTTGATAAAACCTCTGCTTTTCAGTGTATTATACAATCGAAAACGAATCTTGTTATACGTTTTCGAAGTGGTAATACCGACCAGATATTCACTCAATCCTCCGACAGGACGATCGATAGCCATGTTATTATCATTCAATATAATAAGAAGATTATTAGGATCGGACGAAGCATTGTTCAAACCCTCGAAAGCCAACCCTCCGGTCATGGAACCATCTCCGATTACCGCAACTATTTTTCTTCTTTTTTCATTTTTCAGAGAAGACGCAACCGCCATTCCCAAAGCAGCCGAAATAGAGGTGGAGGCATGTCCTGCAATGAACGCATCGTAATCGCTCTCCCCGGGATTCGGAAAACCACTGATTCCTCCCATTTTACGAAGAGTCCTGAAACCCTCGCGCCTTCCGGTAATAATCTTATGGGCATAGGCCTGATGACCCACATCCCAAACAATCCGGTCGTACGGAGTATCCAATACATAGTGAAGCGCCACAGCAAGTTCCACCGTACCCAAACTCGAAGCAAAATGTCCGGGAGTCTCAGCCAATACTTCAATGATGTATTGCCTCAGCTCCAAACAGACTTCTTGGAGTTGATCTAATTTAAGTTTTCTTAAATCAGACGGATAATCTATTGTTCTCAATATATTATATTCTTTATTTTCAGACATAGTCATAAAAATCTTTTGCAAAACTACACAATTAACGAGATATAAATGTAATTTTGTTGTAAAAAAGTGATAAGTTTCGGGTCGGGAGTGATGAGTTGGCTTCATACAAAACAGACTTAAAACTTATAACTGAAAGCTCCCAACATGGATTTCAGAACAAAAGTAACAATTCCGGCATTCGATTTTTCCATCAATCATTCCGACAGGATGATGATGATGGGGTCGTGCTTCGCGGAAAACATGGCCGTATCATTCCGGGATGCAGGTTTCCAAATCGACGTAAATCCTTTCGGAACAGCTTATAATCCTCTATCTCTTGCCTCCGGCATACGGGATTTAATGTCAGGCAAAAAATATGCCATTTCCGACTTGTTTCAACACCAGGGATTGTACCACAGTTTTTCGCACCACAGCCGGTTTTCCGGTATATCTGCGGAAATTTGTTTGGAGAACATCAACCAAAGGATAGAAGCTTCCTCCGTTTTTTTAAAAAATACAACTATCCTTATCATTACTTATGGCACAGCGTCTGTTTACATCTTAAAATCAAATGGAAAAACCGTTACCAATTGTCACAAACTTCCGGAAAGTTACTTTATACGAAAACGGTTGCCTGTAGAGAATATTGTGGACGATTGGAAAGGACTCATAGAGGAATTAAAATCATACAATTCAAACCTGAAACTACTTTTCACCGTCAGTCCCATCCGGCACTGGAAAGACGGAGCCCACGAAAATCAATTGAGCAAATCCTCCCTTTTACTGGCTATCGATAAACTCACTCGTTGTTATCATTTTTGTCATTATTTTCCATCCTATGAAATCCTGATGGATGAATTGCGTGATTACCGTTTCTATGCAGAAGATATGCTTCATCCGTCTTCAGCCACAATCGAATACATTTGGGAAAAATTTTCGGAATCTTTTTTTTCAGTACAAACCCAATCCAAAATCCGGGAATGGAGAAATTTACATAAATCCCTGGAGCATAAACCCTTTAATCCGGATTCGGAACAATACAAAGAGTTGATACAAAAGACACAACAAAAAATCAAAGACTTTCGGTTTTAAATTCAAACAGAAGAACAACTCTTATCCGAAATAGGTAGATAATCGGGATTACAAAATTTCAAGGTCATAATTATATATTTTTTTACTATATTTTTTTGGGAATTAAGCGGAAATAACGTATGTTTGCACCTTTTAAGTAACAACTTAGGATTATGAGGTGCTTATTGTTTGTCCTGTCTCTTTTACTGAACATCCCTGTTTCCGTATCCCAAAGTAACCGGGTTGATCTGAAAGAGATTGTAGAAGGAAAATATTCTCCCGGAAGAACATCGGAAATACGTCCCATGCCTGACGGAGAACATTATACGATACAAAGTCCGGATAAAAAATGCATCTTGAGGTATGCTTACAAAACCGGTAAAATAGTAGATACTCTTTTCAACGTAAATACCGTACGGGAAACTGCACTGAAATCTTTTGACAATTACTGGATCAGCAATACCGGGCATCGTATCATTATCTCTACAGATAAAGAAAACGTCTATCGTCGTTCCTGGAAAGCCAATTTATACGACTACGATGTGAGGAGAAATTTTCTAAAACCGCTTTCGGATACTCCGGGAAAACTGATGGTCCCGACGTTTTCTCCCGACGGGAGGATGTGCGCTTTTGTCAGAGGCCATGATATCTGGCTGAAAAAATTTGATTACGACACGGAGTCTCAGGTCACGACAGACGGGTCTCCCGGCAAGATCCTGAACGGAATTACCGACTGGGTCTATGAAGAAGAATTTAAAACTACAAATTTAATGTCCTGGTCTGCAGACAGTAAATTCCTGGCTTTTGTCAAATCGGATGAAACTGCCGTTCCAAGCTTTAGTTTTCAAGAATACGACGGAAGCCTCTATCCCGGAATGATGACATTCAAATATCCCAAAGCAGGGGAAAACAATTCTGTTGTTACCTGTCATGTTTACCATGTGGAAACAAAAGATATCAAGAAAATGAATATCCCCTTGGA
>JAITTA010000303.1 GCA_031287395.1 Dysgonamonadaceae bacterium
GCAACAAAAGATAATCTTCAGAATTGTTTGGACGAAACTTCCGGAAATACGGGGTTGACATTGTTGTTGGCTCTCAGTTATTCTTCGCGATGGGAGATAACGGAGGCTGTAAAACAAATAGCATTGAAAGTAAAGAAGGGAGATCTGAATATTGACCGGATTGATGAAAATTTGGTGGCAGATTACCTGAATACTAAAAATATACCTGATCCTGATCTGTTGATCAGAACCGGAGGAGAATATCGCATCAGTAATTTTTTGATGTGGCAGTTATCATATGCCGAGTTGTATTTTACAGATGTTTATTGGCCTGAGTTCAGAGAAGAAAATCTCTATAAGGCCATCCTGAATTTTCAAAACAGAGAAAGGCGTTTTGGAAAAACCGGAGAACAGGTTCAGTCAGAAATAATAAAGCAATACAAGTAACAAAATATGGTTAGAAAATTTTTACTTCTTTGTCTGTCGATCCTTTGGATAAACGGTTTATTTGCCGGAAAAATAGCCGCACAGGCAGTCACTACCCCGAAAGATACCACCGTTTCTGTGGTTGAGGATGATGGCCCTTACGAAGAGATGCCGGTGATAAATTATTCGATGACCAAATCAAAATATTATGTGCTGGATTCCATCCGGGTGACCGGTGCAGATAATTATGAAGACTTTGTGTTACTTGGGTTTGCAGGTCTCCAGAAAGGAATGAAAGTAAGAATCCCCGGAGAGGAGTTGACTGATGCTGCTAAACGCTTCTGGAAACACGGTTTGTTTTCCGACGTGAAAATTGTGGTAACAAGAATGTACACCGATGTTGATAAAGTTTGGATAGAAATCCAACTAACAGCCCGGCCTACCGTCTCTGAAATCCGTTTTTCGGGAGTGAAGAAAGGAGAACGTGAAGATCTGGAGGCTAAGATAGGGATGATTACCCAGATTACTCCTAACCTGATCAATAGGGCAAAAACCGTCATTACAAAATATTTTGATGAGAAGGGATTCAGTAATGCGGACGTTAATATCATGCAGAAAGATGATGTGAATAATAAAGGGAAAATGATTCTGGAGATTAACGTGGATAAACATGAAAAAACAAAAATCCATGAAATAACGATTTCCGGAAATGAGTATCTGTCGGATTATGACCTAAAAATCGCAATGAAAAAAACCAATGAAGGTTTTGACCTGAAAAAACGGTTCAAATTGAGTTGGAGAAAATTATTCAGTACGAAAAAATACGTCAATGAAGAATATGAGGCCGATCTGAAAAATATCATTCAGAAATACAATGAAATGGGGTATCGTGATGCCCGCATTGTCAGTGATAGTGTCGCGCAATACGATGACAAACGTGTAAATATATTCATTACCGTAGAAGAAGGCGATAGGTATTTTATCCGTGATGTTCGTTGGGTGGGGAATACTTTGTATCCTTCCGATTTCCTGACTAATGTGCTGAATATGAAAAGCGGAGATGTCTATAATCAGAAAAAACTGACGGAACGCTTACAGTCGGACGATGATGCTGTTGCCAATCTGTACTACAATACCGGGTATATTTTTTCCGGGTTGGATCCTGTGGAAACTTATGTGGAGAATGATTCGGTCGATATTGAAGTTCGTATCCAGGAAGGAATTCAGGCTACGATCAACCGAGTAATCATCAGTGGAAACGATCGTTTATATGAAGACATCATCCGGCGGGAGCTGATGGTAAAACCCGGACAATTGTTCAGTAAAGATGCTTTGATGCGTTCGGCCCGTGAAATTGCTCAAATGGGTCATTTCGATCCGGAAAATATGGATATCAAACCGATTCCGGATGAAGAAACCGGAACTGTGGATCTGAGCCTCGGGTTGACTTCAAAAGCCAACGATCAGGTTGAGTTTTCTGCAGGTTGGGGACAAACGGGTGTGATTGGCAGGTTGAGTCTTAAATTTACGAACTTCTCACTTAAAAACCTTTTACATCCGAATACCTACAAAGGTGTAATACCTCAGGGAGAAGGACAAACCCTGACTCTTAGCGGTCAGACCAATGGACGCTATTATCAATCGTACAGTATTTCATTTATGGATCCCTGGTTTGGAGGTAAACGTCCCAATTCCTTGTCGGTGGGCGCATATTACATGATTCAAACAGGTGTTGATAGCCGTTATTATAATAATTATTATAATAATCCTTATTATTATGGAGGGTATGGATATGGTTATGGATATGGTTCCGGTTATGATTCCGGTTATGGTTATGGCTCCGGTTCGATGGCTTATGATGAAAATCAGTCGATGAAAATATTCGGTTTCTCAGTCGGATATGGAAAACGTTTGACCTGGCCGGACAACTACTTCCAGGCGATGGCGGAACTTTCATACCAGCGTTATATGTTGAAAAATTGGGATTATTTTCTGATTTCGAATGGCGATTGTAATAATATTGCACTGAACCTGACATTATCGCGTAATTCTATTGATAACCCGCTATATACCCGTATGGGTTCGCAATTTACCGCATCGGTCGGGCTGACACCGCCTTATTCACTTTGGGACGGGAAAGACTATGCTTCTATGGACAATACGGACGGGGCGAAATACAACTGGATAGAATATCATAAATGGAAATTCAAAGGGAAGATTTTTATGCCTTTGGCGAATCCGGAAAAAGTGAAGAGAACTCCGGTGTTAATGAGTCGTATGGAATATGGTTTTGTAGGTTCGTATAATCCGAATAAACGTTCGCCGTTTGAAACATTTTACATGGGAGGGGATGGTATGACCGGATATTATAGTACCTATGCCCAGGAAACCGTTGGTTTGCGCGGATATGAAAATGGTTCGCTGACTCCCAGGGGAAGTGAGGGTTATGCTTATTCCCGTATGGCTTTCGAGTTCCGTTATCCGTTCCTTCTGGAACCTACTTCGACGATTTATGGTTTGGCTTTTGTGGAAGCAGGTAATGCCTGGACGGATATTAAGTCATTCAGTCCGTTTGAATTGAAGCGTTCTGCCGGCTTTGGCGTGCGCATTTTCCTTCCGATGATCGGTATGATGGGAATTGACTGGGGATATGGTTTCGACCGGGCCATGCCTTATGACAATATTTCCGGAGGCCATTTCCATTTTATTCTCGGACAGGAATTCTGATAAGAAGCCTGATTTTTACAAAATCACCCGAGTCTATGAGATTAAAAATCATGTGAGTTCCATATGACCTTTAAAATAAAATGATGTATATATGAAAAAAGTAGTATTGTCAGTTATTGCCCTTCTTGCGATGTCTTTTGGGGTAAGTGCGCAAAAATTTGCTTTGATTGATATGGAATATATCTTGAAAAATATTCCTGCGTATGAGATGGCTAACGAACAGCTGAATACCATATCCAAAAAATGGCAGGCTGAAGTGGAAGCCGTACAACAAGAGGCTCAAAATTTATATAAAACTTATCAGGCCGATTTGGTTTTCCTTTCTCCGGAAATGAAAACCAAAAGAGAAACCGAAATTGTGTCAAAAGAACAGGCTGCTCAGGAACTGAAACGCAAATATTTTGGTACGGAAGGCGAATTGTTCAAGATGCGGGAAAGCCTTGTAAAGCCTATTCAGGATGAAATATACAATGCGGTGAAAGCGATTGCCGAAGAAAAAGCGTATCATGTGATTGTGGACCGTGCGTCGGCCGTGAGCATTATTTTTGCTTCTCCTAAGATTGATATTAGTAATGAAGTACTTGCAAAACTCGGATATTCAAAATAATTGCTTACCTTTGTCCGCTTGAATTTGAATTTAAAATCACTAAATGGAATAATTATGTTCAAAAAAATTGTAGTAGTAGCATTATTAGCTTTTCCTGTCGGAATTTTTGCTCAGGATAAAATTGCTTATGTTAACACTCAGGAAGTAATGTATGCAATGCCTGAAACCAAAGCAATGCAGGCCGAATTGGAAAAAATGCAGAAACAAATTGAAACCGAATTGAAAACTCTGGAAGACGAATTCTCAAAGAAATACCAGGCGTTTGCTCAGCAACAGGATACTTTGGTTGAAAGTATTAAGATCCGTAGAACAACGGAACTTTCCGAAATACGCCAACGTGCGGAATCTTACCAGCAGGATTCTCAACAACAACTTTATAAAAAACAACAGGACCTGATTGCTCCCATTCAGAAGAAATTGTTGGATACTATCAAAGTTGTAGCCGAGGAAAACGGTTATACTTATGTTATGGAGATAGGAGCCTTCCTTTTCACTGCTCCGAATGCAACTGATGCAACTCCTTTGGTTAAGAAAAAACTGGGACTTCAGTAAAATTTAGGTACACGGTACCGTGTGCATGGTTAAGTTCTTTATCCTCTTACCGTGTACCTTTCATCCTGTATCGTGCGCCCTTCACAAACAATCCGTGATGACAAAGCAGGCTCCCATCGGTGTTTTTGATTCGGGTTACGGTGGTTTGACGATATTGGATAAAATCCGTGAACTGATGCCGGAATACGATTATTTGTATCTTGGTGATAATGCCCGGGCGCCTTATGGTTCACGTTCATTTGAAGTGGTGTATGAATTTACGCTCCAAGCTGTACGATATCTTTTCAATGAAGGGTGTCATTTGGTAATTTTAGCTTGCAATACGGCTTCTGCAAAGGCCTTGCGAACGATACAACAACGTGATTTGCCTCAGATTAATCCGGAAAACAGAGTGCTGGGAGTAATCCGTCCTACCGTCGAGAGTATACCGGGTCTTACAAAAACAAACCATATCGGAGTTTTGGGAACTCCAGGAACGATAGCGTCCGGGTCGTATCCGATAGAGATACATAAATTATTTCCGCAAGCAGTTGTGACGGTAGAAGCTTGTCCTATGTGGGTGCCATTGGTCGAAAACGGGGAATACGACAAGCCTGGAGCCGATTATTTTGTAAAAAAACACTTGGATCGTATTTTGAACAAGGATGTCCATATCGATACTCTTGTCCTGGGATGTACGCATTATCCTTTACTCGAAGATAAAATGAAAAGTTACCTTCCGGATTCGATACGGATATTGTCACAAGGACAACATGTGGCAGAAAGTCTGAAAGATTATCTCCGGCGTCATCCGGAAATGGATGCATGCTGTTCTAAAAAAACCTCCTGTCGTTTCCTTACGACGGAATCTCCTGAAAAATTTTCCGACATGGCCTCCGTTTTCTTGAATGAACCGGTTGATGCGGAACGAATAATTCTGGGATGATCATGTTTTCGGAACTGACCCGGAATTTTATCCTGCGACACCGTTTCGGGGATGTAAGGCAGTTGGCTTTTTCTGCCGGTAATAAGGAAAATGCCGGTGTCGATTTACCTGCGGCAATGATACAGATCGAAGGAAGGCAGTCCATAGAAAAGAAGATTCCTTCCTGGTTCGGAAACGACGACGTTGTCTATCCCCGTCATTTGTCTCTGGAACAATGTTCTTCCGAATGGACGGCCCGTTATAAAACTTCCATTGTTTCAGGAAAGAAACTGGTGGATTTAACCGGTGGGTTCGGAGTCGATTGTGCATTTCTTTCCGGAAAATTCGAGTCGGTCATTTATGTGGAAAAGCAAATGGAATTGTGTGAAATTGCAAGGCACAACTTCCAGGTTTTAAATCATAATCATATCCGTGTTCGGAATGCTGATGCAGGGAACTTTTTGAAAACAATGCTCCCGGTCGATTGTATTTATCTGGATCCGGCCCGTAGAAGTCAGTCCGGGAGAAAAATAGTCGCAATTTCCGATTGTGAACCGGATGTGTCCCGGCTCAGGGAAGAATTGCTGGAAAAGTCGGATTGTGTGCTTGTCAAACTTTCGCCGATGCTTGATATTAGCCTGGCACTTCAAACTTTGCCGGAAACTTCGGAAGTCCATGTTGTCGGTGTCGACAATGAATGCAAAGAGTTACTTTTTTTATTGAAAAAAGGCATGGTCGAGTCTCCCTTGATTGTTTGCACGGATCTGAAGAAAAACGGAACAATTACCCAATTTTCCTATAACCGGAAGAATGAAAAAGAAACGCAAATCGAATATGCTTCCGAAGTAGGGAAATACCTGTATGAACCCAACGCTTCCATTATGAAAGCCGGGGCTTATAAATCGGTGGCACGGGAATATAATTTACAGAAGCTTCATCCCGATAGTCATTTATATACTCATGACAATTATGTTTCCGGCTTTCCCGGCCGTGTTTTTGAAATGGAGGCTGTCACTTCTTTCAACAGAGGTGAACTGAGATCTGTTATGAAAAATGTGGAACAGGCCAACCTGAGTATCCGGAATTTCCCGGTGTCGACGGAAAGGCTCAGAAAAAAACTTAAATTGCGGGACGGAGGAAACCGTTATCTTTTTGCTACTACCCTGAGTGACGGGAAAAGAGTGCTCTTGATGTGCAGGAAAGAAGAAAAAGGAAGCGGAGTGTAATTCCAATAAAAACGGATAATATATACGGAAACGTTTATTTTTGCGTTATTTAATAATCTTACTATATTGAAACGAAATGAAACATCGCCTCATAACGTCATTTTTGATTTTATTTCTTCCACTTGTAGTCTTTGCACAAAAATCCAAAATTTCCGGGATGGTGGTCGATTCTGAGGGATTACCGGTAGAATTGGCTTTTGTTCAGGTGCGAGGAACACTTAATGGTGCGATGACCAACGAAAAGGGGTATTATTCGTTGTCGGTCAATACGGGAGATTCATGTACATTGGTATTTTCCTGTATTGGATATAGTAAGACGCAAAGAATCATTCCTTCGGTCGATGGGGATATGACTGTCAGTGTCAGGATGCGGAGTGCAGCCATAGAGTTGGGAGAAGCTGTTGTGACAAGAAGCCGGATTAACATGAATACGGTTCAACAGATGGATCCTTCCAAATTGCGTACGATAGTCGATCCCTATGGAGGAAGTATCGAATCTCAGATTGTTACTTTTGGAATGGGAGTTTCCACATCCAGTGAATTGACTTCCCAGTATTCCGTACGGGGAGGAAATTACGATGAAAATATTGTATATGTAAACGGAACGGAAGTGTATCGTCCCCTATTGATCCGGAGCGGACAGCAGGAAGGATTAAGTTTTATCAATCCGGATATGACCGGTGCGGTCCGGTTTTCTTCCGGTGGATACGATGCTTATTATGGCGACAAGATGTCGTCCGTTTTGGATGTGACTTATAAAAAACCGGAAGCTTTCGAAGGTGCTGTGACAGCCGGTATGCTTGGCGCCAATGCTTATGTGGGCAATACATCCGGGAAATTCACACAGGTGACGGGTCTTCGATATAAGCGAGGAACTACTTTGTTGAAAACCCTGGATACGAAAGGGGATTATGATCCTACTTTTACGGATTTCCAAACTTATATGACTTATACTTTTTCCCCCAGGTTTGAAATGAGTTTATTGGGTAATTTTTCCAAAAATACCTATAACTTTACCCCTTCAAACAAAATCACTTCTTTTGGAACGGTCCAGGATGCCAAGAGTTTTGAGGTGTATTACGACGGTGGAGAGAAAGATGAATTTACAACTTATTTCGGATCCGGGTCCATGAAGTACAACCTGAATGAAAACAATAGTCTGACATTACAGTTTACCGCTTTTGAGTCGCACGAAAGTGAAAGCTACGATATCGGAGGGGAATATAAGCTTAATGATATTATTGAGGCTGATGGTGAAACGGAAACAATTCCGATAGGAGTAGGGAAATTCCTTGAACATGCACGGGACCGTTTGCGTTCGAAAGTAACCAATGTTTCCCTGTTGGGGACGCATAAATCGACAAATAATACATTCCTTTGGGCTTTGGGTTATCAGAAAGAATCGATACACGACCGGATCAAAGAATGGGAAATGAGGGATTCAATGGGTTATTCCCTCCCTCACAATGAAGAAATATTACAGGTTTACAAGAATTTGTTCTCGGAAAACGATCTTCAATCAAACCGCTTCTCGGGGTATATCCAGGATACTTACAAATTCAGAATTGAACAGGGATTGTTTTCTGCGACCTTGGGACTCCGGGCAGGTTACTGGGATTATAATGATGAATTGATTGTGAGTCCGAGAGGTTCTGTCGGGTTTGTACCTTCACGGAATCAGAATCTGACATTCCGGCTTGCTTCCGGTTTATACTACCAGTCACCCTTCTACAAGGAGTTCCGGATGACGGAAACCGACGATAAAGACAATTCATATATTGTCCTGAACAAAAATATAAAATCTCAACGTTCGGTTCATTTTGTATTGGGAGGCGATTATACTTTTTATGTCGATACCAGACCATTCAAGCTCACGACAGAGGTGTATTACAAGAAGATGGATGATTTAGTGCCTTATACCGTAAATGATGTCAAGGTGACTTACTATGGGAAAAATGTGGCGAAAGGATCTGTTGCCGGGGTGGATCTGAAATTGTTCGGGCAATTTGTTCCGGGTACGGATTCCTGGATTAATTTTTCATTGATGAAAGCAGAACGGGAATGGGATGGTAAAAAAACACCCCTGCCGACTGACCAGCGTTATAGCGTTTCTCTCTTTTTTACGGATTATTGGCCGAATTACGACCGGATTAAACTCAGCCTGAAGGCTATATGGGCGGATGGTTTGCCCTTTAGCTCGCCTGATTATTCCTATACTCAGGATTTTCGCTCCAAAGGTTACCGAAGAATTGATATGGGGTTGGCATACAGGATCCTGTCTTCGGAAGATCTGATTCGAGACAAGCAGTTCTGGGGCTTTTTTAAAAATATCTGGTTAGGAGTGGATGTGTTTAATCTCCTGGATATTAAAAATGTGAGTTCTTATTCCTGGATATCGGACATCAACGGAAGACAATGGGCGGTTCCAAACTATCTTACGGGTCGTCAAATCAATTTTAAACTTGTTGCGGAGTTCTAGAATCCTTCTTCCTTTTATTTTATAAAATTACCTTTGGAGATAACCTTTTGAATAAAAGGCTGTAAGCGGAATTTTCAGCAGTTGAAGTAAAGAGTTGGCAACCGTGCCTGTTTCTGCTGAATATCAATCAACAACAAAGCAGACCATTTGGTCTGCTCTGCTGCTGTAC
>JAITTA010000325.1 GCA_031287395.1 Dysgonamonadaceae bacterium
GTCGGGGTTCACCCCCTGCCGGAAGAATACCCGGATTTGCGCCATACCGTTATTCATGGCCGACGATGTCATGTAGGTCATCCCTTCCACGCCGTTGATTTGTTCTTCGAGCGGAATCACGACGCTGTTCATCACTACGTCTGCATTCGCGCCTGGATAGCTTGCCTGCACCTGCACGGTCGGCGGAGCTATATCAGGATATTGTTCTACCGGTAGGGTAGCCAGTCCGATAATCCCCAATACCACAATAATAATGGATATTACGGTGGATAATACGGGTCTTTCTATGAAAGTCTTTAACATTGTAATATTTTTTTATTTCTGATTGATAACCTGTTAGCGTACTATAATCTTTTGTCCGTTCTTTAATGTGGCTATTCCGTCGGTTACAATTTTTTCCCCGGCATTCAATCCGCTTGTAACGGCATAATATTGTCCGTCGGGCATAGGTAATACGGTGATAATTTTCTGCATTACGGAATCGCCTTCTACTCGATATACCAGTCTTTTGTCTTGTTGCGAGAAAGTTGCTTTTTGTGGAATCACAAATACATTTTCCAGCGTGTAGGGGATGGTGATTTTTCCACTGGATCCGCTTCTCAACTGTCCTTGCTGATTGGGAAACAAAGCTCTGAGTGTTGCCGTGCCGGTAGTAATGTTTATCGACCCTGTAATGGTTTCGATTTTACCCTTTTCGGGATAAACGCTGCCGTCGGCAAGGGTCAGGGTAATGGGTGGAAGGTTTTTGATTTTTTGCGCCTGACTACTGCCTTCCAATGTGTTCAGCAATTGCATCAATTCCTTTTCATTCAGCGAGAAGTAAGCATACACATTACTGATATTGGCGATGGTGGTCAATACGTTTTGACTATTGACCAGGCTACCTTGCCGGAAAGAAATGGAACCTGCTACGCCATTCACCGGACTGGTCACGGTGGTCCAACCGAGAGAGGCTTGTGCGTTTACTTGTGCAGCTTTTGCCTGCACCAAGGCGGCTTTTGCCGTTTCGTAAGCATTTATAGTCGTTTCCAATTGCACATTGCTGATGATTCCCTTTTCGGCCAGCGGGCGCAATCTGTCCACATTCAGTTTGGCGGTATTTACTTGCGCTTCGGCACTGTTTACAGCCGCCGTAGCTGTGTTATATGCTTGTTCCGCTTGCGGAGAATTTATTTTGAATAATGCTTGTCCTTTCCGCACAACGGCTCCTTCGTCAATATAAATAGCATCGATAAACCCATCAATACGCGGCTTTATATCAATATCTTCCTGTCCTTTTACCGTTACCGGATACGTCGTTTGCAGTTCGGCATTTTGTTCGGATACCGACAGGGTTGGATATTCCTGCGGCGCTTTTTCGGCAAACAAGGAATCCAACGCAGATGATCCGCCTTTTCCGCACGATACGAAAAATAGCAGAGATAATGCTCCTAAACTTAATCTTTTTAATTTCATGCCTTTAATTAATTTATAGTTATGTTTCTAATTTATTTATAATAATGTCTTTATTTGAGTTTTAAATGTATTTTTATAGATATTTGTCTTTATTTTTTCTTTCTTCGTCGAATTTAGCGATCGATTCCGTGATGATTTTATCTCCTCTGGGAGTCGCAATTCCTCGCGTAAAGTTCAAGATGATAGCTCTGATAAACTCTTCAATGGGATATTTATCGGTCGGAAAAAAATCTCCCTCCATCAACATCCTAAACTGAGCTTTTAATAACCATAATAATACTTCAAAATTGGTATCGTTTTCCATTAAACCTTGTTCCACTCCTTTTTCAAAGAAAGGAATAAATTGTTCAATACCTTCTTTTTGCTTGTTTTCAATCTTTTTATAGAGCTTTGGATGGTATTTTCTTAAATCATAAACGAGCGACTTGTTTACATAATGCATATCAGTCAGTAATTTGGCATAAATAGTCATCATGGCTTCGATAACGTTATGGGAATCATTGATTAATTTTTCCATTTCGCGATCACCTTGCGCCATAGATCTTTCTAAACAATCGTCTAAAAGTTCTTCCTTGTCATTAAATATTTCATAAAGTGTTCGTTTGGAAATACTCATATGGCTGGCTATATCATTCATAGTGATACTTTTAATACCATTATGAAAGAATAGTTTTGAAGCCTCTTCTACAATCCTGTCTCTTAATTCCATTATTTTTCCGGTGAAATTAGGCTGCAAAGGAAACAAAAACTTTTGAAACAAAAAAAGTTTTCTGATTTTATTTGTGTTAAAATTATCAAAGGACGTTTTACATTATATTTCCGGGTGCGTACGTCAAGACGTAAAAACATAAAACATAAAAAACGTATAGTGTACAGTGTAAAACTTTTCTTTATCTTTATATGTTATATTATACTGCTTTAGTGATGTGCAATGCAAAATGATTATCAATATTTAACTTAAAATGTATGAAAGACACAAGTAAACGAATGACTACAAATCAGGGAGTGCCTGTTGATAGTGATCAGGCTTCCATTACCACACAAGATCCCCATTTTACATTGATGTCGGATACCCACCTGGTAGAAAAACTGGCTCATTTTGACCGTGAGCGGATTCCGGAACGAGTGGTTCATGCTAAAGGAGCCGGCGCACATGGATATTTTGAAGTGACACATGATGTTACGAAATATACACGTGCCGCTTTTTTATCTGAAATAGGGAAGAAAACCGATGTTTTTGTCCGCTTCTCAACCGTTGGAGGACCCCGCGGGTCGGCCGATTCAGCCAGGGATCCTCGTGGCTTTGCTGTGAAATTCTATACGGAAGAGGGGAATTACGATATGGTGGGAAACAATACTCCGGTCTTTTTTATCCGTGACGCCATTAAATTCCCGGATTTTATCCACACTCAAAAGAAACACCCGGGTTCCAACCTGGACGATCCGG
>JAITTA010000005.1 GCA_031287395.1 Dysgonamonadaceae bacterium
GGAAACTTCAGCTCTCGGTACTAATTTCTTCACATCGACAGTAGAAGGAATTTTAGCTGTGACCGTATTTGCAGTCGTGTCAATTACCGCACTTTCAAGTAAGATCGAATTTCCCGTATCCGTTAATGTAAATCCGGTAATCATCGCTTCGGAACTTTTACCTGCCGGATACTCATACAAATCCGTTTTCTGACAGGCTATTGCCGTCAGTAAAAGAAACGTGGTTATTATTTTTATCTTCATACGTCAAATATTATTAAAAATCACCATTCGGGATTCTGTGTCATATTCTTATTGTTTATCAATTCTCCCTGTGGGATGGGCCACAGATTGTATTTGGGAAATACCAGGTATTTCGTGTGGTTCAACTGGGATTCATGACCGAAAGTCTCCCTTCTGAAGCCGTAGAATTTAGCTCCGTAAGGCATTGTTCTTTCGTATTCTTTCCACCTTTTGTAGTCCCATATCAGGTGATTTTCATTCACCAATTCTATTTTACGTTCATGTTTTATAATTTCCAATACCTCCGCTTTATCCGAACTGACTACGGGAGGCATATCCGCCCTTGCACGCACCTTATTTATATAAGGAACCGCCTCGGTCGTTTGATCCAGTTCATTCAATACCTCCGCATACAATAAAAGGACGTCTGCATAACGAATCAACGGGAAATTATTATCACTGTTCCCATAATAGTACTCCGGATTGAAATTTGTCGGTTGAACCAATTTTTTCATACTGTAACAGTCATTTTCCCATTCCTGATAAATATGGTATTGACCCGGTTCCCAGAACTCGCCGTCCCGGACGATATTTCCCTCCTTGTTTAGACGGGGATTTCCGTTCATAAATGTTGCCGATAAACGGGGGTCGCGATGTTCGAATTCATGGAAGGGATCATAATCCGGACAAACGCCTTCCAGCGGGCTTTTTAGCGCTTTCGTATCACGATATTCATTCATTTCCTTAAAACTGATCCCGTGTGCCTGGAAACCGTGTTTACATTCGAACTGATCAATAAAATTCTGCATTACCTGATGGGATTTCCATCCCGGACCGGCAAAACAAGTGCTTATATTACTCGGGTATTTGTCCTTAATAAATTGAAAAGAGAATACCATTTCTTTATTTTCCTGTCCTTCATTTTCAGTCCAGAACATTTCCTGGTAATTCATAACCGGATTTTCATTTTTGTTCCATAATTCGTATTTCCCGCTTTTTACAACAGGATCCAATGCATCATAAGCGATCTGATAGTATCCGGTTTTGCCGTAATATCCGGCATAATGCAAGGCCGCCCTTGCCTTATAAATACGTGCAACATCTTTATTGATTCTTCCGTGCAAATTGTCGGATTGTTCTTCCGGCAGTTCCGTTATTGCTTTATCAAACTCGGAAAATACAAAATCCATGACCTGTTCTGCGGGGTCTCTTCCGGGCCAGTCGGTAGTTTCCAATGTATTGGTGACCAAAGGGACATCTCCGAATCCCTGAACAAGCCTGAAATAAAGAAATGCTCTGACAACGCGCGCCTGTCCGCAGTAATTATTATAATCTTTCTCAGAAATGGACGATCTTACTCTGTCGATATTTTCAAAAAAGAAATTAGCATTTCTGATGAATTTATATTTATCATCCCAGAATTCCCTCACGAAATCGTTGTTGGCATTCCAGGTTCCTTCTCCGGCTCCCCACATCGGCATTTTCCAGTTATCTTTATAGTGAAAAATATCCAAAGTGGCATCATAATCAGGAAATCCACCCGGGCCTGCAGGTCCGTCTCCTCTTTTTCTGAATTCGAAAAACCCTTCATATAACCCATTCACGGCATATAATGCATCATTGCCTGTTTGCCAATACGAAGTTTCCGACAATTTATCCAGGGGTCCTTTGTTCAAATAGCTTTCAAACAGATTTTCACAAGATATGAAAATCAAAGGTATTACCAGTAATATAATTAACCGTTTCATCATACGCAATATTAGAATTTAACATTCAATCCAATGGAATAAACTCTCAATTGAGGGTATATAAACTCCTGCACATTCATTTGGGGATCAAATCCTTTCGGTATGTCAGGAGCAATTGTAAATAGATTGGTTGCGGACATATAAATCCTCAGGTTATCAATCTTTACTTTCGAGAGGATCGGTTTAGGAATATGATAACCGATCTGCAATGTTTTCAATTTCAGATAGGCGCCGTTTCTGACCCAGAAATCAGATTCACTCCAGTTGTGACTACGATCTTTTCTGACCCTTGGATATTCCGCATTTGGATTCCGGTTTTCTTCTGTCCAACGGTCCAATTGATTCCTTATCGGGCTCCTGTATCCGGCAAAAGAAGTTCGTATTTCTCCGGCAATACTCCGGTCGACATTGAACGCTCCCTGGAAGAATGCCTGAAAATCAAAATCTTTATACCCTAAATCAATATTGACACCGTATGTATTTTTGGTGTTACTATTTCCGATTTTAACGACGTCTTTGTAGTCGATTTTCCCGTCGCCATTCTGATCTTTGTATTGTAAATCGCCTAAATTGGTATAATTTACATCGACGCCAACCAAAGTCTTGTATTTTGCCAGTGTTTCTTCATCATTGATTATTCCCAGACATTCGTATCCATACATACTACCCAGGTCACTTCCGGGCCTGAAACTTCCGAATTGTGATTCCCGGTTTTTCAGATCCACTATCCAGCTATTCCATCCGGTTAGAGATAAACGTACGTTGTAGGTGAAATCCTTCGTAAAATTCCCGCGGCTACCGATTGTCAGATCAAAACCGTGGCTGGCAACCTTGCCCGCATTGACGGTCTCTTCCGGTGACGGAGCGCCGATAATGGTAGATATCGGAGTTGTTAATAAAATATCATCCGTATTTTTTTTCCAGTAATCGATTTCAAAATTCAGTTTCCCGTTCCAGAAACTACCATCTGTTCCGATATTATAAGTAGTTGTTGTTTCCCAGCTTAATTGCCTGTTTGCAAAAGATCCCGGACGGGTTCCAACGACCAGGGAATTATCAAAATTGTAGTATCCTCCGTTATTGATGCCGGAATACCATAAATACAAGCCTACTTTCTCCGCATTTCCCAATTGTCCGACGGAGCCACGAAGTTTGAGCAGATCTATAAAATCAAAGTTTTCCATGAAGTTTTCCTTGTTTATATTCCATCCCGCGGAACCGGAAGGGAAGAATCCCCATTGTTTTCCGGGAGCAAACCGGGAAGAGCCGTCATTCCGGAAACTGAGTTCCAGTAAATATTTTTCCGCAAAAGAATAGTTCAACCGACCGAAGAAGGAAGCAAATGCCCAATGCGATGCTGAGCCGTTGTTTGTCGATGTGGCAGCATCACCGGCATTCAACTCGTAGAGCGTGTCTGTTATAAAATTTCTTCTGTTTGCACTGATGTAATCCGATCTGTATTCTTCGACCGAGAAACCTGCCAGTAATTTAAAATAATGTTTTTGAATCGTTTTTTCGTAATTTCCCGTTGCCTGTATATCGTATTTATAAGATTTGTTCCAGGTTTCGTTCAGAGAATTTTCCGATGATTGGGCCGGTGCGCTTATAACAGGATTCCAGGATTCTCCCCTCGGATAATAATGTTGGTCATCGGAATATACCAGGTTATAACTCCCCAGAATATTGAATACCAGATCATTTATTGGTTTGTATTCTATATTCGCCGTCGTTAATAAATTATTCCAGTTGTATTCTTTTGGCCCATAAGAATTAACCCAATAGTATGGATTTAATATATCGGCCAGATAATTGCCTTTTGCAAAAATCATGGAGCCGTAATGTCCGTCCTCATACACCGGTCTGGCTATCGGAGGAACCCGGACGACTTGGGCGAACACGTTGTACATATCCGATGCTGTTTTATGAGTTCGCGTATAATTACTTGAAAATTGCAGTTGCACATTTTCGGATATGTCACTGGTAATATTGGCACGTAAATTCAAACGGTCGTATTTATCGATTTTTTTTACCAAACCTTCCTGATAAAGGTATTCACCGGCAAAATAATACCGGCCGATTTTACCATTGCCCGCCACGCCGATATGATTGGTATAAATAGGCGCCACCTCTTTTATGACCAGGCTTGTCCAGTCGGTACCACCTCCGTGCAGATCATCTATCCGGCCGGTCTTGAACATTTCCATATCGCGATCATCGAATACCGGATTATTGCCGTCGTTTATAACAGCTTCCTGTAATAAGGCAGCATACTCATAAGCGGAAATTGTTTCCGGCATAGTTCCTTTGGTCTGGAACCCGACGTTCGAACTGAATTCCACCACCGGTTTTTCCGTTGAAACCAAACCCCGCTTGGTGGTCACTAAAATGACACCGTTGGCTGCTCTGGCTCCATAAATAGCAGATGCAGATGCATCTTTTAGTAACGAGATGGATTCTATATCATAAGCCGGGATATTTTCCAATCTGCCTCCACCGGGAATCCCATCGATGACGATCAACGGGCTTGTACTCCCATCGATTGTTCCGATCCCCCGGATCTGGATATTCGGGCTCGTTCCCGGTTCCCCGGACCATTCTCCGATAGTTAAGCCGGACACACGTCCTTGTAAGGATGATATGACATTCGAATTAGGGATATTGGCTAATTCTTTGGTATTTACAGTGGTGACTGCAGCCGTTAAACTGGATTTACGTTGAGATCCGTAACCAACCACAACGATTTCGTTTAACAATTCGTAACTCTCCGATAGTGTAACGGATAATGCAGTTCTGCCTTGTAAAGGAAGATGTTCCGTCCGGTAACCTACATAAGAGAATTTTAATATCGCATCCGGTCTGACTTTATCTATAAGGAAATTACCGTTGTGATCTGTTGTCGTACCCATTGCAGTTCCTTCTACGGCAATACTGACTCCGGTCAAAACCTCTCCCCGGTTATCTTTTACAATTCCCCGGACGGAAATTGTGTTATCCTGTTGGGATCCGGTCGCAACTTCCTTCTCCTCGACCACATTTTTTTTCCGGACAATCACCTGCCGTCCTCTTATAAAATATTCAAGATCGGTTTCATGAAACATTTTATCCAAAATAGCATCAACCGTTTGGTTGTTGATATTTATACTGACCTTCTTATCCAAATCGACTTTGGATTTATTATATACGAAGATGAATTTACTATTTTTCTCAATATAAGAGAAGACTTCTTTCATCGTGTTGTTATCCATGTGGATACTTATCTTATGAGTGACATCAGTTTCCGCATGAGCGGAAATTTTTCCACAGAGTAACAGGATAATGATAAAACAAACACTTCTGAAAAAATAATCCGGCCTAAGGCAACAATTTTCTTTTTTTTTCATACATTTGCATGTTTTTTCTATGATACTTAATTTTTAGATTTAACAAAGCATTGAGCCGGACGACATTGGCAGTATCGTTCGGTTCGTATTTTTTATATATTCAAAATATTCCCATAGGCAGTTTTATTTTAAGGTTACTACTATATTATTATTCTCATCGACAGTATATTTTAAAGACAATGATAAACATACAACCTCTACCGCTTCTTCAGCCGTTTCTTTGATATCCAGTTTTCCCGATATCGACAAAACTTTACGCACCTCGTCGTCATATATAATCGTACGTCCGTAATAACGTGACAGCCTTTCCAGGATATCACCGGCACTTTTATCATTCAATGAAAGCATATTGTCTTTCCAACAGACATACTCAAACACATTGACCTCCTTTACGTTTACATTGTTACCGGTAATCTCCATTAACTGATTGGGTTGAAGGATTGTTTTATTTTTATTCCCCGTTTCCACCTCAACTCCGCCCGAAACCAATACGACAGAAGAGATGGCCTCATTTCTATAAGAATGAATATTGAATTGAGTTCCTGAAACTTTCACATTAAATCCTTTTGTTTTAACGACAAAAGGACGGGATAAATCTTTATTTACATCCAGAAAGACTTCTCCGTCGACCAGAACTTCACGGACTTTTTTCTTAAAAACAGCAGGATAAATAACACGTGTGTCCGAATTTATATACATTACCGTACCATCTGAAAATGTAATACTTGCCCTTTTCCCTTTAGGTACAATCAGTTCACAAATATTGTCACCCGCTTTTTTTTCAGAAAGGGCATCTTTTTCAATCGAACCATTTACATTGACCTGACCGTCCGATTCATATTGAATGGAAGATTCATCTTTTAATTTCAGTTCCCCGTTTTCAGATACCAACAATATATCATTTCCCACTTCCTGCAACCTCTTTCCGTCTAATAAAGCAGTTGTGAGGTTTTGCGTTTGAATATTTTTATACAAATAGAATGTTCCGGCAGATAATAGTATGGCAATGGATGCGGCAATGGATATAATGAGACGAACCGGTTTGTTTTTCGGAACAGACGATGGTCTTATTCTGTTTTCAATTTCTATCCATAACGGATGTATTTCCGATGGCTCGATATGTTCGGCATGTTTTATCTGCCGGATGATTTTTCTTCCGGCTTCTTCAAAAGAACTCTTAGCTGTTGCCTGTTTATTTTTATTCATGGAGTACCCCCTATATTAATAATACGGATGTTTATCCGGAAGGTACTCACTTTTTACTCCCGATTTTCAAACAAACGACGAAGCTTTGAAAGAGAACGAAAAAGTAAGTTCTTGCTGGACTGGTAATTAATGCCTAAAACAGCAGCGATTTCTTCATGTTTTAAACCGTTCACAAAATGCAAATATAAAATTTCCTGCTGATGTGAGGGTAGTGTTTTCATTGCTTTTTTCAAATATTCCGTATCGGCATCTGATGTATATTCTTCTCCGAACAGAGAAGAAAAAAGATCATCGACGGTAAATTCATTTTCATAATCAGAGATGTCATCGGTTGTTTTCTGCTTTTCCAGAAGGTCGTATAATAAATTCCGGAAAGACTTTATTAAATAACTTTTAAGATGGTCTGTTGGAGATAGCTTCCTGTGGTTTTTTATTATTTTAATGAAAAGGTCATGGATACAATCTTTTACTGTTTCTTTATTTTGAGTTAATTTTATTCCATAATTATACATTACCGGATAAAAGCGATCATATAGCTCTTGAAAAGCATCTATATCCCCTTTAATGCACAAATCCCATAATTTACTATCAATCAAATTCATCCTACGGAACGAAAAGTCGAAGATCTTGGACACAATAAGCACTACCTCCCCCTCATGTAGCTATGAAAGCGTCAACCTCATTTATTGTATCTCTTTTTTGGTTTGCTCTCGTTTCAAATAACTTTTATTTCGGATGTAAAGGTAATGATAAATTCTGTGATGACATAGTAAATAACCGATATTTTGGCAAGGTCTTTTTTCGAATACGGAATTCCTTTGCAGAGAAGTTCGTAAATCGTTTTCAATGATGTTTTAATTGCAAAAAATAATAAATGTTATAGGAGACAATGTTACTTCTCCGGAATTTTTACAGTACAACTGCCCCGGCAATTGGAGATCAGCACCCGTCATTTGTGCCGGAGAATGAAGAAAATCACGGATAAAACTCCGGCCGACTTGATTAAAGAATACCGGTTGATAATAGTAGTGATTTTTCATCCTTTTCCCGCTTCTTTTAAGACTTTGCTTTTCAAAAACGGGATGCACAGCAGAGCAACGATAAACCCGCTGCCGATCAGAAGCCAGTCAATATTTACCACATCACCCAATGGGCCGAAAATCAACATTCCGGCAGGCATGACCAAAGTAGCGACCATCCCGAAAACGCCGAAAACCCTGCCCATGTATTCGGGGGCGACTTTGGTCTGAAAAAGCGTCATTTCCGGAGTGGAATACAAGGGGATACACAATCCGGTAAAGAACATGGCGCCCGAATACCACCAGAAACTGTCCAACACCCCCAGCAGGATAATCCCGATACTGTTTAAGACGCAGGCCAAGGCCATGGAATACACCTTATTCCGGAAGCCGCCCAAAAAGCCAACCCCAATGCCGCCCAGCATCATCCCTGCCGAGAAGGCAATTTCTATTGCGGTCAGCCGCCAGACTTCCGTACCGAAATCACGGGTAACTTGTAATGGCGTCAGGAAAGCAGCCGGTGAAATCATGACATGCAGAACGACCGTGATCAAAATCAATTGCCTGATAAACTTTTGCGACCAAACGTATTGGAGTCCTTCTTTGAGATCGTGAAAATAACTTTTTGCAGAGGAATTCTTTGCGGAAATGGTTTGATCTGCCGGTATTTTAACGAAAAAATACAGAATCGTGATTCCCACGACAGCCGTAATCACATCGATGAAAAATACGGTCTGAAACGGCATGAATGTAAGCAAAGCCCCGCTTGCCATCGGAGAAATGATTTGAATAAACGATTGAATACTGCTGTTAATACCATTTATTTTGTTAAGCTGTTCTTGCGGTACGATTTGCGGAATGAAAGCGCTGACTGCCGGAATTTGGATGCCTTGTCCCAAAGCCCGGAAGGCGGCACAAACGAGTAACAGCCAGATCGATTCGTATCCGGACATGAAAATCAATGCGACCGCCAGGGTTACCAATGCAATGCCGCCGTCGGCAAGGTTTATCAGGTTCTTGCGGTTGTAGCGGTCTGCCCACACGCCGCTGAAAGGTGACATGAAAAAAATCGGAAGAATACCGACCACCACATATAGCGTCATTGCCGTACCCGATTGAGTAGCCAGCGTAATATGCCACATAATGGCATATTGTACCAGCATAGAACCAAACAATGTAATTGCCTGGCCGGTCAGAAATAAAGTGATGTTTCGTTTCCAGCTTTTATCTGTCATCAGTTCCCCGTTTTTTAATTGTTACATGTACGACCTCGCTTTCCTGTTTGCCGGTTGCCGCCAGAATGTCTTTTCGTATGCCGATAATACAACAGATAGAAATGTCGGCATTTAAAATATGGTGCAAAATTACATGAAAATCTTTGATATCCAAGCACATCGATAATAAAAATCAAATCAGGTGTTGCCGGATAAACATTCTATGTAAGGAATTTCCCGATAGAGGAATTTGAAGTAAGCTATCATCCTGTCGGGGATCATTCTTTCGGGAGAAAACTTTATTCCTGAGAAAAAACATAACCGATTTGATTGCGTAATCCAATAATTATCTGTACCTTTGCAGCGTTTTGGCGCAAAAAATAGTGAAAATAATCTGATAACCGTTTGGTTTTTCAATAATTATAGCTAATTTTGCAGCCCAATTTGTATAATTGAGAAAAATTAACAAAAGTCGAAATTAAGAATTTAAAGTTCAAAAAATGCCTACGATTCAACAATTAGTAAGAAAAGGAAGGACGACAATTGTGGAGAAAGGTAAATCTCCGGCACTCGATGCATGTCCTCAAAGACGTGGTGTTTGTGTGCGGGTTTATACCACCACTCCTAAAAAACCGAATTCCGCTATGCGTAAAGTGGCTCGTGTACGTTTGACAAGCATGAAGGAAGTGAACGCTTACATTCCGGGTGAAGGTCATAACCTGCAGGAACACTCTATTGTATTGGTAAGAGGCGGTCGTGTGAAAGACCTTCCGGGAGTTCGTTACCACATTGTGCGTGGAACTTTGGATACTGCCGGCGTAAACGGTCGTACTCAAAGACGTTCCAAGTATGGTGCAAAACGTCCTAAAGCGGGAGCTGCTGCAGCCGCTGCAAAAGGTAAAAAGAAATAATTATTAATCAAGTTTTTTGGGTAAAGCTATATGCTAATTAAAAATGAAAAATGATATTTGGACTAATTAATAATACCATCTTGTAATTTTTAATTGAAATAGGGTTGAGTAAATGAGTTCGGAGGAATTCGTTGAAGACACGGATGCTGGCAACCAAGAACGAAATTTTAAGTAAACAATGAGAAAAGCGAAACCAAAGAAAAGACAGATCCTTCCGGATCCTGTTTTTGGAGATAAAAAGGTTACAAAGTTTGTTAACCATTTGATGTATGACGGCAAGAAAAGTATTGCTTTCGAGATTTTTTACACCGCTTTGAATAATGTAAAAACGAAATTGCCGAACGAAGAAAAATCTTCTCTTGAAATTTGGAAACAGGCATTGGATAATATCACTCCGCTTGTTGAAGTAAAATCCCGCCGTATCGGTGGTGCTACATTTCAGGTTCCTACGGAAATTCGTCCCGATCGTAAAGAATCGGTGTCAATGAAAAATATGATTGCATTCTCCCGTAAAAGAGGAGGTAAGTCCATGGCAGATAAACTGGCTGCTGAAATTGTTGATGCTTTCAACAACCAGGGAGGTGCCTTCAAAAGAAAAGAGGATATGCACCGTATGGCGGAAGCTAACCGTGCATTTGCACATTTCAGATTTTAAGATATTTGCATTGGGTGGGCGGTAGCCTGCCCGTTTGCATAAATAACCGGAAATATAGCTGAAGCAATAAAAAAAAATAGGTATTAGGAATTTAAGATAAAAAGTTTTTGAAATAAAATGGCAAAAGGTTCAGATCAATTACTGAAATATACGAGAAATATCGGCATCATGGCTCACATTGATGCCGGGAAAACAACAACGTCCGAACGTATTCTGTATTATACGGGGTTGACCCATAAAATCGGAGAAGTTCACGACGGGGCTGCTACCATGGACTGGATGGAACAGGAGCAGGAACGTGGTATCACCATCACTTCCGCTGCTACTACAGCCAATTGGAAATATAACAACGAAACTTATAAAATCAATTTGATAGATACTCCGGGACACGTCGATTTCACAGTCGAAGTCGAACGTTCTCTCCGTATCCTTGATGGAGCTGTCGCTACATTTTGCGCCGTGGGCGGTGTTGAGCCTCAATCCGAAACCGTTTGGCGTCAGGCGGATAAATACAATGT
>JAITTA010000021.1 GCA_031287395.1 Dysgonamonadaceae bacterium
TATGGAATTATTTACAATCCGGAAACAGTTCATGAAGTACCGATGATTGTTGTCGATCAATCCGGATCTTCTTTTTCCCGGGAGTTTATCCGTAAAATGGATGCTTCTCCTGAAGTAAAAGTTATTTCTTTTGCAGCAAATATGGATGAGGCTATTCAAATGACGGATAAAAAAGAGGGATACGGGATTCTGTTTATCCCCGCAGACTTCAGTAAGAACCTGCATACCGGACGGAAAACAGAAGTCAAATTATTCTGCGACATGTCATCTTTACTACATTACAAGGCTTTCCTACTCACGGCAACAGAAGTTTCCCTGATCATGGGAAAAAAAATAATGCTCAACGAAACTCCTTTAGCTTCTTCCAAAATGGAAGAAATTAAAACCAATCCGGTAACTTACGAATCGATAGCATTATACAATCCTCAAAACGGGTTTGCCACATTCCTGCTTCCGGCAATTCTGGCATTGGTAATACAACAAACATTATTATTAGGCGTGGGAATGTTAGCCGGAACACGACGTTCATCCCGTCATCCGGAACTAATTCCACCACCTTCAGGAATAATAACCGTTGTCCTGGGACGGGCACTGGCTTACCTGAGTATTTATATCGTAGTCGGTTTTTGGGCTTTTGTAGTAGTCCCTCATCTATTCAAACTGCCACAAATAACCAACATTCAAACAATTACCACATTCATTATTCCTTATTTACTGGCTTGTATCTTCTTTGCCATGACGATCTCAAGCTTTATAAAAAGCCGGGAGATTCCCATGATGATATTTGTTTTCACATCCCTGCCCCTGCTCTTTATCTCCGGGATTTCATGGCCCGGAAGTTCGGTTCCCGTATTCTGGGAATGGATTAGCTGTCTGTTTCCGTCTACATTCGGAATCCGGGGATTTATAAAAATCAATTCAGCCGGAGCTAATCTTCATTTGGTATCGTTTGAATACATCATCTTGTGGATACAGGTTTTTATTTTCATGTTTGCGGCCATTGTTCTTTTTAAAAAGAAATGAAACGAGCACGTACCTTATAGGCCAAAGAATAGGAACATGCGAGTTTCATACGACCAATTTAATAAAAAATAAAGGATGTACATATGAAAAAATGAAGGAAATGAAAAAACAGGATAAAATATATTCCTTCATTTCCTTCATTTTTTTCATTTCTTTCATTAAATTTGTCGGCAAAGACAAATAGGGATTATGAATAAAAAAAGTTTGGTATCCATTGCCGATTATTCGAAAGAAGATATTCTTCGACTAATAGGAATCGCGGAGAAATTTGAAAAAAATCCGAATCGCAGGTTATTGGAAGGGAAGGTTTGCGCCACCCTTTTTTTTGAACCTTCCACCCGGACAAGATTGAGCTTTGAAACAGCGGTCAACCGGTTGGGAGGACGTATTATCGGATTCTCCGACGCCTCCACAACCAGTTCGTCAAAAGGGGAGACACTCAAGGATACCATTATGATGGTTAGTAACTATGCAGACCTGATTATCATGAGACACTACCTCGAAGGAGCCGCCTGTTATGCTTCGGAAGTGACCAATGTCCCTATTATCAATGCAGGAGACGGAGCAAACCAACACCCATCCCAAACGATGCTGGACATTTATTCCATCTTTAAGACCCAGGGACGGCTTGAAAACCTCGAAATTACGATGGTTGGTGACTTGAAGTATGGTCGGACGGTACACTCATTGATCACCGGAATGTCTCATTTCAACCCTGTATTCCATTTTGTGGCCCCGGAAGAACTCAAAATTCCCGATTTGTATAAAAATTTCTGCGATAAAAAAGGCATTAAATACTATGAATACACCGACTTCTCTGATGAAGTAATCAACCGGTCGGATATCATTTATATGACCCGTGTACAAAGGGAGCGGTTCACCGACCTGATGGAATATGAAAAAGTTAAAAATGTATATATATTGCGTAACAACATGTTATCCGGTAGCAAAGACAATTTACGGATATTACATCCCCTGCCCCGGGTAAACGAAATCGCTTACGATGTGGATTGTAATCCCAAAGCATATTACATAGAACAAGCCAGAAACGGAGTTTTTGCACGCCAGGCTATTATTTGTGACGTATTAGGAATAGAAGTCAAATGAGTTTTAAGTCATGTCAGGTTTACGCCTGACATACCTAAAACTTAAAACTTAAAATAATGGAAAAGAAAAAAGAACTGCAGGTAGCTGCCCTGGAAAACGGTACTGCGATCGACCATATCCCTGCCGATCAATTATTCAAAGTAGTATCTCTGCTGGAAATCGAGCATCTGAAAACCCGTGTTACAATCGGTTATAACCTGGATAGTAAAAAAATGGGGAAAAAGGGTATCATCAAAATTTCAGATAAATTTTTCGAACAAGATGAAATCAACAGGATATCCCTGATCGCACCTACTGTAAACCTTAATATCATAAGGGATTATGAGGTCGTAGAGAAAAAACAGGTCAGCTTACCCGACGAAATGTGCGGAATCGTAAAATGCAATAATCCCAAGTGCATCACCAATAACGAACCGATGCAAACCCGTTTTCAGGTAATCGATAAAGAAAATGTGACATTAAAATGTCATTATTGCGAAGTAAAAATAAAAAAAGAAGACATCGAATTGAAATGAAAGTTAACTGGAAACCGGGAACTATGATCTACCCCTTACCCGCCATCTTGGTGAGTTGCGGTTGTGAGGAAAACGAATACAACTTAATTACCATCGGCTGGACCGGAACTGTCTGTACCAACCCGGCGATGTGTTATATTTCCATACGTCCCGAAAGGTATTCCCATAACATCATCAAAAAGAATATGGAGTATGTAATCAACCTCACAAACCGGAATATGGCATACGCTACCGATTGGTGCGGCGTAAAGTCGGGACGGGATTTCAATAAATTCGAGGAAATGAAACTGACTCCTGGAAAAGCAAATATAGTACAGGCTCCAATCATCGAGGAAGCGCCTTTATGCATCGAATGTCGCGTAAAAGAGATCATTCCGCTGGGAAGCCACGATATGTTCATTTCCGAGGTAGTGAATGTATTGGCGGACGATAAGTACCTGGATCCGGAAACCGGCTCTTTCGATATGCAAAGAGCAGATTTACTGGCTTATTCACATGGAAAATACTTTTCATTAGGTGAATTTATAGGTAAATTCGGATGGAGCGTAAAAAAATAGTTAATAAATGTTAAAATATTTCAAAATATTTCTCATTACTCTGATATGCTGTTTTTCCGTTCATGCACAGAAAAGCTTTGACCCATTGACTGCCAAAACCGTCAACTGGGGATTGAATGCAGGTTTTAATGCTTTAAATTTTACTCATTATAACGCATACCAGGGAGAAACCAAACTAAACAATACTTCTTATACCGGCAAAGTCGGATTCTCAGGAGGGATGTTCCTTAGAATCAATCTCAGTAATTTTTTCATGCAACCGGAAGTGGGTTATTCTCTGACCCGGGAACGTTTTTCATTCGCAAAAATAAACGACTTGGGAAATTCGTTGCAGCAAACAGTAGTCAATGCAGATTATCATTCATTACGACTTCCTGTTTTGGCCGGGTATAATATTGTAAAAAACAGTCATTACTTATTTAACTGCTATTTAGGACCGGATTTTCAATACTGTTACAGAAGTTCTTTCAACCTGGGAGGAACTCCTTTCAAGGATAAATCGCCTCAATTCAGTATCAATGGTACGATCGGACTATCCCTCAGCATATCTCATCTCTTTTTTGATTTCAGGTACGGAATTAACCGTCCCAATACCGACTTCAATTTCGGTAAAGTACCGGATTCCCCCGAACTCCTGAAAGATATTCTTGTCAAAAAAAATGAGAATATTTTAAGTTTTTCCTGTGGAATGATATTTTAAAGGGTTCACATCAAACTTATCTCAATTTTTAACCACAGAGTTTCTATGATCCGTGTAATTCCTTAACTAAAAATACTATTTGATAAACTCCGCGGTTTTATGAAAAAGTCGAAAAAATTCATCATAATCTTTGAATATATAAGATTTTTTTGTAATTTTAAATTTGTGAAGTACCTTTGTACAATATTGATTAATTCTCTCATTTAAACCTGATATATATGAAACGTGACGACTTGATTTTCGATATCATCGACAAAGAATATCAACGCCAGTTGAAAGGGATTGAACTCATTGCTTCCGAAAACTTTGTAAGCGAACAGGTAATGCAGGCCGCCGGGTCATGCCTGACGAACAAATACGCAGAAGGCTATCCCGGGAAACGTTATTATGGAGGTTGTGAAATTGTAGATCAAAGCGAACAAATTGCCATCGATCGCCTAAAACAACTTTTCGGCGCAGAATGGGCCAATGTACAACCCCACTCCGGTGCACAAGCGAATATGGCTGTTTTCCTGGCATGCCTGAATCCGGGAGACAAATTCCTGGGACTCAATCTATCCCACGGAGGTCACCTCAGTCATGGTTCCCCGGTTAACTTCTCAGGACTGGTTTACCATGCCCTGGAATACAACGTAAAAGAAGATACGGGTTATGTGGATTACCACCAATTGGAAAACGTAGCCACGACGGAGAAACCCAAGTTGATCATTGCCGGAGCGTCGGCCTATTCCAGGGAATGGGATTATGCCCGGATAAGAAAAGTCGCCGACAAAATCGGGGCTATTTTCATGGTAGATATGGCTCACCCGGCAGGACTAATTGCTGCAGGATTACTCAATAACCCTTTGCCTCATGCCCATATTGTCACTTCAACCACCCATAAAACATTGCGTGGAACCCGCGGGGGAATTATCCTGATGGGAAAAGACTTCGAAAACCCGTGGGGAAAAACAACTCCCAAAGGAGAAATTCGCATGATGTCGGCATTACTCGATTCGGCGGTATTTCCGGGAATTCAGGGAGGTCCTCTGGAACACATCATCGCAGCCAAAGCCGTTGCTTTTGGAGAAGCATTAGATCCGTCATACAAAAGTTACCAAGCCCAGGTGCAAAAAAATGCCCAGGCGATGGCTAGAGCTTTCATGGATAAGGGCTATAAAATTGTTTCCAATGGAACGGATAACCACCTGATGTTGATTGACCTACGTTCCAAATTTCCCGAATTGACAGGAAAAGAAGCTGAAAAATCATTGGTGGCTGCCGATATTACTACAAATAAAAATATGGTTCCCTTCGATAGCCGTAGTCCATTTCAGACTTCAGGTCTCCGCTTCGGCACTCCTGCAGTCACCACCCGCGGACTGAAAGAACCCATGATGGAAGAAATCGTGGAATTAATCGATACTGTACTTTCGAACGCAGGGAGCGAATCTACGATCAAAACAGTAAGAGAAAAAGTAAACATGGTAATGAAGGATTATCCGTTGTTTGCCTGGTAACAAGATATCAATAAACGGACAATAAGTCGGTTTCAATAAACGAAATGCAGGGAATAAGCAGATTATAAATGTTCTGTAAGTTCCTTGCATATGTTTTCATGCTTCCAAACCATATAGGCCAGCAGAATATTCATCACAGTAAGTTCAAAAACAAAATAAACCCAAGGAAATCCGGACAACACGGAAATAGACAAGACAATTGCACGTAAATTGAATGAAAGCATATTTGTATATTTCATCAACGGAAGACTTTTTTCCCTGAACTCCCTGCAAAACCATTCCGGAGCTTTCCCTGCATATTTTTTATGTATTTCCTTTATCATTTTCTGAAAACGGGGAGTCATTTTTTCCTGTTGTCTCGTATAGTCGAAATAATTCAACTCAAAAATCTTTTCTACAGGCTCTTTTCTCCAATTCTTAGACTTATATCTGATCCAAACCTCTTTTGAATTATCTAATTCACTCCCCTTTTTACCTTTCAGGAAAAGCAGATGTATATTCCGGTAATAATCGGCCATACGTGCCTGCATCCCATGACAGAACCCGGCAAAAAGAACCAGAACCAAAATATAACCTTCCCATATAGGAAATAAATTCAATATCAAACTGATATAAATGGAAATAAACCACAGTGCACCACACACTCCATCAAGGATACGTCCCAGTTCCGACTTTTGACCGGTCATCCGGGCCAATTGACCGTCAGCACTATCATACGAATTAGCCCATATCAATAAAAAAACACCTAATATCCTGATAGATAATTCATCAAAATAGAAACAAACACCGGATGCAATCCCGATAAATATGGATAAAACGGTAATTTGATTGGGAGTTACACCCAATTTATTAAAAAACAAAGCCCACCGGTAACCAATGGGACGATAAAAGTGAATATCTATAAACTCTTCCGTATCTCTGGATTTCAGAGTTGATTCTAACGTCGGTCTTTGTTCTGGCATCGGATTGTTATCTGTCATGAAAAATGCGGTGTTGATGCCTGGTATGAACAATAGCCCAATCATAAATACATTGTGCAATATAAGGAGCCGCTTCGGAGCGACAAGGAGCAAAACTGGGCCAATCATTAAAATCGATGATCTTTATATCTCCATTTGCTTCCACAACACAATCTCCCCCATAGATATAAATTCCCAATACTTTAGCAACTTCATCACAGATAGATTTCAATTGTTCGAGATCAAAAGGAATTCCGATCGCTTGTCCATTGATCTTTTCCCACCCGAATTTACTGTGATTCAAATCATTCGGATAAAACCAATAAAAAAAATCACTGCCGGCAACTCCATAAAATTTAACAAGATCTCCTACAAGATGTTCATTCAGTACTGCTGTCTCAATACCCCTCAGAGCATATTCATTCAAAACGCTTTCCGCTTCCTCAATATTCCTCGTATAAGTGACATCTTCACGATGGATGGCATGAAAATCCCCTCTTTTTATCCAATAACGTTTGGCCAGGAATTCAATACTCACCGGAAGTGGATCGCATGTTCTCACAATAAGGCTCTTAGGATGGGGAATTCCATTCGTGACTAACAAACGCGTCATTTTTTCACGAGTACAATTATCTATCCCATAACCGGAATTTATCACTAATTTTCCGTTTTCTTCCTCTTGTTGCAATTTCCGGATAGCATCTTTATCCCTTACCATATCAAAGATGATACTTTCCTTAATATCGGATTTCAAAAATGTTTGTTCAGTGTATTCTTTCACCTGACAACCTTTCCGTTTCAGATGTTCGACGGTCAGATTAAAAATGGCAGCATCATTCCCCACATGATTGGGAGAATATTGACTACCCCGACGTATGCCTGCTATTTCTAACATCATAAGCACTTATTTTTATTTCATAAAGAAAACAAGAATTGTTCTGCTTTCACAATATCGGCAGCATGATCCACATCCAGTATTTTACCAAACGGATATGCCTTGAGCTTCAAACCCCTATGTATTAGTTCCCGTTGATAATTACGCATTCTTTCGATCCCATGTTCCAAACAATAATTCAAAACCGGCAAAGCGCTTCCCGACAAACAATAGATACCTCCGGAAATGTATTTTTCAGAACCATCCGATGTATCTGTAAAACCTGTTATTTCCATTTTGTCGTCTACGGCCACATACAATGGCTTCTCATCATCCACAAATTCCGTTACAGCCATCATCCCGTCATAGGCTTTATCGGCCATGACCGACTGTATAAATCCGGAAAACTCCTCTTCTCTGAAAATCGTATCAACTGTAGTGAGGCAAAACTTACCATTTGCCAAAAAACGGCTGATCTCAAAAAAGCTATGCATAGAACTCGGAGTCGATTTTATAACCAGATTCAAAGGAACATTCAGTTTTTTCCTTTGAAGATATTCCTGAACCGGTTTCATCTCCTCATTAACAATTATACTGACAGATTCGGCGCCATTTCTAAGAAAAATATCAATCAACCTATCGATAAGAGGTTTTCCATTCAATGAAATCAATGGCTTTGGTTGATCAATCCCCTCTTTCACAAGTCTGGAACCTTCTCCTGCTGCTATAATTGCGTAATTCATCTATTATTTTTTGTAGAACAAGTATGCAAAATTGCAAAGAAAGTTTAAGTATTACAAATTTTTTAAGAAATAAATTGTTTTTGGTTAAATTTGTGGCTTATTTTACAAAAAATATTCAAGACATGGATCTTAAACTTATTTCTGATTTCAAACCTACCGGAGACCAACCGGAAGCTATTTCAGAGATCGTTTCCGGAATAAAGCAGGGAACTCCATACCAGACATTGCTCGGAGTAACCGGTTCAGGAAAAACATACACCATAGCAAATGTCATTGAAGCGGTAAAAAAACCGACTCTGGTATTGAGTCACAATAAAACCCTTGCTGCACAACTCTATTCCGAATTCAAAAGTTTTTTCCCTCATAATGCAGTCGAATATTTCGTTTCGTACTACGATTACTATCAACCGGAGGCCTATATTCCCAGTACGAATCTTTATATAGAAAAGGATTTAGCAATCAACGACGAAATCGAACGATTGAGGTTATCGACGATTTCCGCTCTCCTCTCAGGAAGAAGAGATATCATTATAGTATCTTCCGTTTCATGCATTTATGGCATAGGGAACCCGGAAGATTTCAAGGAAAATATGATTTCAATCAAAAGGGGACAGGTTTTTTCCAGGAATGCATTTCTACGAAAACTCGTGGACAGTCTGTATTCCAGAAATCAGGTGGAATTCGGCCGCGGAAATTTCAGGGTTAAAGGAGATACCGTAGATGTCTATCTGGCCTATCTCGACCATGCAATCCGCATCCTTTTCTGGGGAGATGAAATAGAAGATATCTACAGCTTCGACCCCTTGACAAGCGTTACAATCAGTCCTTATGACGAATACCATATCTATCCTGCCAATTTATTTGTTACCACCCGCGAACGAATAAATCAAGCCATCGGAGAAATCGAAATAGATTTAGGAAAACACTTGAAATTTTTCAACTCCCAGGGAAAAATCGTTGAGGCCAAACGTTTATACGAAAGGGTGACTTACGACCTCGAAATGATACGGGAACTCGGTTATTGTTCGGGAATAGAAAATTATTCACGATATTTTGACGGTCGCCAGGCAGGTAGCCGGCCTTTCTGCCTGTTAGACTATTTCCCGAAAGATTTTCTGACAGTCATTGATGAAAGCCATGTCACAATACCTCAGATACGCTCCATGTTCGGAGGAGATCACTCCCGAAAAGAAAATCTGGTTGAATATGGCTTCCGACTTCCGGCGGCAATCGATAACCGGCCTCTCACTTTCGAAGAATTCGAGTCGTTAACTCCTCAAACCATCTATGTAAGTGCTACTCCTACGGAATTCGAACTGGGAAGGAGTGAAGGAATCATTGTCGAACAGGTTGTCAGGCCAACAGGTCTGCTGGATCCTCCGATAGAAGTGAGGCCCAGCCAGAATCAAATCGACGACTTAATGGAAGAAATCCGGATACGTACGGAACATGGAGAACGGACTCTCGTGACGACCCTCACCAAACGAATGGCAGAAGAACTGACCGGATATCTCACAAGAATGGGATTAAACTGCGCATATATCCATTCTGATGTGGAAACTCTCGACAGAATTGAAATTATGGAAAAACTGAGAGAAGGCGAATTCGACGTCCTGGTTGGAGTCAACTTGCTTCGTGAAGGGCTCGATCTTCCCGAAGTATCACTGGTTGCAATCCTCGATGCGGATAAAGAAGGTTTTCTCCGCTCCCATCGGTCCCTTACACAGACAGCAGGACGTGCCGCACGGAATATCAACGGCAAAGTCATCTTCTACGCCGATAAAATCACAGATAGTATGCAAAAAACCATTGATGAAACAGAAAGGAGGAGGGAAAAACAACTGGTTTACAATGCCCTGAATAATATTACGCCTCAACAAATACGTAAAATGACCAAATCCACTTTGATTAAAAATCAACCGGTTAACGAAATAAAAGCATATATTGATCCTGTAAAACTGAACATTACAGCAGATCCGGTTGTTCAATACATGAGTAAGAACCAGTTGCAAAAAACAATTGAAAAGACAAAAAAAGCAATGATGGACGCAGCAAAAAAACTAGAGTTTCTTGAAGCCGCACAATATAGAGATGAATTAATTAAACTGGAAGAACTATTAAAAAATCATGAAAAGTGACATTGAAATTGCCAGGAGCATAGAACTGAAGAAAATCAAAAAAATAGCCGAAAGTATCGATATTCCGGTCGAAGGAGTAATGAATTACGGCAAATACATTGCTAAAATTCCGGAAGAATTGGTTGACGAACAGAAAGTGGAACAGAGCAATCTGATTCTGGTTACTGCCATCACTCCTACCAAAGCAGGTATCGGTAAAACCACCGTATCAATCGGCCTGGCTCTTGGATTGAATAAAATCGGTAAAAAAGCAATCGTTGCCTTGAGGGAACCATCTTTAGGCCCCTGTTTCGGCATGAAAGGAGGGGCTGCCGGCGGTGGGTATGCACAAGTACTTCCAATGGAAAATATCAACCTGCATTTTACCGGGGATTTTCACGCCGTTACATCTGCCCACAACATGATAACAGCCCTTTTGGACAACTATTTATATCAAAACCAAGGGGTTTGTGGCATAGGCCTGAAAGAAGTGCTATGGAAACGGGTATTGGATGTCAACGACCGGGGATTGCGCAGAATCGTTACCGGATTAGGAGCTTCCACAAACGGAATCACGACAGAAACCGGATTCGATATTACTTCCGCATCGGAAATCATGGCGATTCTTTGTTTATCGAACGATATCAACGACTTGAAACGCCGTATCGGAGAAATTTTACTGGGATTCGACTTTGACAACAAACCTCTGAAAGTCAAAAATTTAGGAATTGAAGGTGCCATTACGGTATTACTGAAGGATGCCATTCATCCGAACCTGGTACAAACAACCGAAAATACAGCGGCTTTTATTCACGGAGGACCATTTGCAAATATCGCTCATGGCTGCAATTCAATCCTGGCGACCAAAATGGCCATGACTTTTGCCGATTATGTGGTTACTGAAGCCGGATTTGCTGCAGACCTGGGTGCAGAAAAGTTTTATAATATCAAATGCCGGAAAGCAGGGCTTCATCCGAAGTTAACGGTTATCGTAGCCACCGCTCAGGGATTGAAAATGCATGGAGGAGTTGCTATCGAAGACATCAGGAAACCAAACGTAGAAGGATTGGTTAAAGGTTTTGCCAATCTGGATAAACACATTGAAAACCTGAAAAAATTCGGACAAAAAGTAGTCGTTGCATTTAACCGGTTTGCAGAAGATATAAACGAAGAAATCGATCTTTTAGAAGAACATTGCATGGAAACCGGCGTCGGATTTGCAGTAAACAATGCATTTACACAGGGAGGAGAAGGTGCCGTAGAGCTTGCCCGGTTAGTCTCGGAAACAATTGCAAATAGTCCTTCGGAAAAACTGAAATTCACATATGAAGATAGTGATCCGATCCGTACAAAAGTAGAAAAAATAGCATTGAACATTTATGGTGCTGATAGCGTCGTTTTTAACGAACGTTCCGAAAAAATCCTGAGATTAGCTCAAAATATGAATATAGAACACTTTCCCGTCTGCATCGCCAAAACACAATATTCCTTCTCTGCCGACCCGAAAGCATATGGGGTAGCCAAGGGGTTCAAATTAAAAATCAATGACATTGTAATTAATAATGGGGCTGAATTTATTGTGGCCATCGCCGGAGAAATCATGCGTATGCCCGGATTACCAAAAAATCCGCAGGCTATGAATATCAATATTATAAACGGTTTTATAGAAGGACTGAGTTAAGTAAGATTCTACAAGCGGTTATTAAATTTCTTTTTATTTTCTGTGATCCGGGCGGGATTCGAACCCACGACCCACAGCTTAGAAGGCTGTTGCTCTATCCAGCTGAGCTACCGGACCATCCTTATTTTGCGACTGCAAAGATAAGATATTTAACCCAAACACACAAATAAATTAATTGAGAATTGAAAATGAAATTCAAAGAGAAATTTACTGAATTTTCAATTCTCAATTCTCAATTAAAAAAGGGCGCCTCTCAGCGCCCTTCTTTGATTGTATGCGGTTTTTGTCAATTACTTAACAACCACTTTTGTAGCTTTACCGGCGTTCTTAACGATTACCACACCACGAGGAGCTGTAATTGTTTGTTCGCCACCTGTAGCAACTACAGTCTTGAATTGACGGCCGTCGATAGTGTAAAGTTCGATAACACCTTCAGCGTTAACTACCTTAACAGCACCTTCTACACCGTAAACAACAACTGCATTACCGGAAACATCAGGATTACCAGTGAAATTACCATTATTTACCTTACCAATTTCAAAGGTCATCGCTTTATCCTGAGCATCTTTCTTGCTTGAAGAAGTAGTCGGAATAAATACCAGACGGTTATTGTATTGACCCAGGTATTTGTATTCTCCTGTTGGAACCTGAGCTACAATCCAGAATGGGAATCCATGTCCTGCTCCTAATTCAACAGCTCTCTTCTTGTTGATTTGCAAACCGAATCTTTGTTTGAAACCGGTTGAAGGATTATTGTCATTAGACTGTTGATTTGCGAAGTAAGCATAAGTATAACCACCATACTTATAACTATCGGTGGCACCAGCCAACGGAATATAAGTCAGGTATTTACCAGTTTGATCCTGGATAGTATAGAACCAAACATGAGTCTTTGAATACTTATTCACAATGGTATCCAGTACCATAGAAAATTTAAGCTTACCATCATTAATGTCCGGTTTAACATCGGAAGAGAATGACAACAATCCGTAGTTAACAGGAGATTCGCCACTTGGTTCAACAACATCATCACTGGTTCTGCTGGCGTCTTTCAACCAACCTTCTTTATTAGCATCGCCAATCCATTCTTCATCAGTATCTGCGTTAGGACCGAAGAAGAATACGTCAGCTTCTGATGCATCTCTGACAGCTTTTGTCATAGTTGTATTCTTATCTACAGCCAGCCAGAAAACGATATTGTGTTGAGGCATCGTACGAATTGCAACATTAATATCAGTGTAAGGATTACCATTGAGATTAACGGTTGTTGAATCCTTACCGTCTGCATCACGCATGAATGGGAAGCAGAATTTAACAGCTTGCATCGTATCTGCAGGATAGTCTCCGAAGTTAGTTACAACCCTTGATTCGTCTGCAGTCAACTTTCTGAATCGAACCACCGGAAGTTTAGTTACCGGATGTTCAACCATTTCCAGGTAATATTCCGTTTCCATCTTATCCTGACCTACAACAACATGAATGATGTTATAGTAAGGAATACAATGGTGCTCGGCATCACATACTGTATTTGATTCACGGATGCGCAGGAATTGAACTTTATCTTTAGGATCACCGTCAACTCCAACCTGGCCATAGAAAGCAGCAGCTTCATCACCAGGAGCATAACCGGAACCATCTGCTTTACCCTTACTGTAAATGTAACGGTCTGTGCGGATAGATTCGAGGATACCCCAATCGAGCAACAAGTCTTCATCAGCAAACTTCTTGAATGCAGTGATACATGCATCGCCCGGAGTTTCGGACATACGAGTCAGAGTCAGAGTCATCAAACTATCGCGAGACGGTTCATACTGAGGAATCGCATTGAATGTTATTATTTTTTGACCATATTCGTTGGTAGCTTCTTTCAAAGGAACCAGGTAATAGTTCTTAGTCAATTGATTTCTTGAAGGAATTTTTTCTCCTTCAGCATCCCACTGGCTACTTTCAGGAGTGAAAGTAAACAGATTGTTGGTATTTGCAACCTTACAAATGCTCCAATGCATGGAAGGCTCATAATAACTCTTCGCAGAAGAAGTAGTGCCTACCTTATAAGAATATACATAACTTCCGCTAACAGCCGTACTTGGAAGGAAAGCTTGTCTTTGAATAAAGCTATGTTTGTCTCCATTGGTTTGCGTACAGAAATAGTCATCCACATAATAAGGATCACGCAGGAATGTGTATTCTGTTGGAGTTACTCCCTGAGGATTATTTTCAGAAGAAGGCATAACAATCATATAATTGTTCCGCTGGCTATTATAAGCTTCGCTGATTCTGAACTCATCGGTTACAGTTCCGTTACCAATCTTCACGTTAGGCAAAATCTGGGTTTGTTTTTGAGGAACAGTATAGTTAACTTCCCAAGAAGCAGCCGGAATCAGAATGAAGTTTCCAAATGGAGATTGCTCAGACTTACATCCGTAGATAGCAAACATCTGCAATGGACGATAGTCGGCAACTTCACCTACGGTGCTACTGTTTTGAGAAGTAGAATTAAATTTCTTCTTCCAAAGAAGTTTAACACCACTCACTCCATTCAAAGTAGTGACCATCGATTGGTTATAAATTGAAGAAGTATCAACCGTCAAATACAAAGTAGTATCCTTTGAATTCTGAATATAATACAATTCTACATCTTTTGTATTTTCATACACGCGATATCTACCGAATGCTGCGGTTTGAGTTGCAGTTTCAGTAATAACACCGTTAGCATTTCTTATTTTCTTCATTGATTTCAGATAACCATAACCACCATTATCAGGATTGTTAGTCGGTCCCCAAGTTGCATCCCAAGCTTTCAAAGTATCAGCCAAAGTAATATACAGATTCAATGCCGAAGGATTGTTATCTGCATAGCCGTCGGATTTCGTACCGATGAAGTCACTGGTAGGATTGGTAGGATCCATCATATTGGCCTTAACAGTCGGGTTCGCATAAATTTGCTGATCGATCAAATACTTGGAATTGTAGTAGTCACGAGGACAATCCGACATATCCGGACCACGGAAATGGAAACGGGTTGCAGCCTGAATTCCGGAAGTTTTATCATGTCCGTCATTCCATGTTGACAACAACAGGTCGGAACCTGTAGCCACGATAGCATACTTAGTTCTTGCAACATGTTCTGCCTGCAGGTGAGTGATATAATCCAACAAATCCGATTCGGTCCAAAC
>JAITTA010000262.1 GCA_031287395.1 Dysgonamonadaceae bacterium
CGGTATCTGAGGTTATCAAATAATCGCTCAATCAACCTCCTGTCCTTGACGATAATATCGGCCGTACCTCCGAGTTCGTATCTGAAATCCAGCAGTTCGCCGTAGTTGGTGGTCAATCCGAGTGGTAAATCGACCAGGATCAGGTAAGTGTCGATGGAACCTTGCTGAAGTTGTTCCTGTCGAGTTACCAAAGATATCGAAGCGACTTCTCCTTCAATACTCCCATACTCCATATACGGGTAATTATCTAACTTGATATTTACTTTACAACCGGGTTTGACTTTTCCGGCACCTCCTGCAGGCAAGAAAACCTGACCGATTGCATTGGTATTCCTGGGGATCAGGCTGAAGACTTCCTCTCCAGCCTGGACAAACTGGTCATTCGTCCAGAATTTCAGGAACTCGATCCGACCGTCGAATGGAGCCTTGAAAACGTATTTCTGCTCCCAGAGTTTGATATTGTCTACCAAATCGTGATAAGAAGACAGCAAATCCAGATGCATCCGGTTTTCCTCCTCCCACTGTTCGATTTTAAGCTGTTTCAACTTGTTTTCTAAACCGGTAACCTGAATCGCGATGGAAGAGAGTTCCCTTTGCAAGTTCTGGTACCCCTGTTTGACGGACAGGTATTCATTCTTCACCTGGTCGAGTTGCTGTTCATGGATAATCGCCTTTTGATTCAGTAAAGCATCCTTTTCCAGCCACTTAGCAGCAATTTCCATTTTTCCCCTCACTGTTTCCAGGGTTTCCAGGGTCTGTTCCCGAAGCAGCTTCTGACCGGCAATATCTTCTTTCAGGCTTTTCTCCTGCCGGTCGTAGATATTGTTTTCCCTGTAGTTGCAAAGAATCGTCAACGAAGAAAGGAATGCATAGTATTTCAGATTGAGTTCGCCCAGGGAAACTTTTTTCGGGAAAGAATCCCTGTAACAGCGAAAAGAATCGTTATTTGGATTGAATCTAAATAACAGTTCGGATATCCGCCGCATGTCTTCCGTATCGGCGGGATTTTGGATAAAAGCGATGTATTCTCCTTCCCTGACCTGGCCTCCTGCCGGATGACCCGACAAGCGGAGTTTTCCGGAGGTATTGGCAATTAATTTGACAGGGGATTGTGAAGAATTGATTTTTATCTGTCCGGTAACCGTATCCGGATATTTGATAATCCATCCGAAAAATAATAACAGGACAGCAAAAACGACGACGGCCATAGCGACCCGGCGACCAAAGGTCGTCGGCATCCGGTCTATGATATCGCTGATTTCCTCGCTACGCTTACGATTCTGTTTCATACTGGCTTTGTATCAATTCGTAATAATGTTTCCGGTTTTCCATTAATGTTCGGTGATTTCCGGTTTCGGCAATCATTCCGGCTTTCAACACGATGATCTGATCGGCTTTCCGGATGGTGCTCAACCGGTGAGCGACCACGATAACCGTCCGGTTCTCAAAGACATTGTTCAAAGCCTTCACTATTTTCTGCTCGTTGAGCGTATCCAACGAATTGGTGGCTTCGTCCAGGAACAAATAATCCGGATTTTTATACAGCGCCCGCGCTATGAGCAATCGCTGTCGCTGTCCGCCGCTTAAGCCCCGCCCCATTTCCCCGATCATGGTCTGGTATCCCTGGGGCATGGCCTCGATTTCCTTTGCGATATTGGCGACTTCTACCGCCTGTTGCAAGGCCTGATAATCGACATTTTCTTCGTTCAATACGATATTGTTTTGTATCGTGTCGTTGAACAGCTTTCCGTCCTGCATCACACAGCCGCATTTTGCCCGCCATTCCCGCAATCCGATGTTGTTGATATTCATACTTCCGATGCAGATTTCCCCGAAAGACGGCAGGTACAGCCGGAGCAACAGTTTCAATAAAGTGGGCTTCCCGCATCCGCTATCTCCAACTATCGCCGTCACTTTGCCTTCGGGAATCATCAAATACAGGTTTTTCAAGACCAAAGGCGCATGCGGTGAATATTGGAACGACAGGTTTTTTACCACCAGACTTTTATTTCCCGGAAGTGCTATATTGTTGGAGATAACGGATGAAGTATCATCTTCATCTTTTAACTGGTGGATTTCATTGATACGCATGAAGCTGATTTTGGCATATTGGGCCGACTGGATAAACCCCACAAGTTGAGCAACCGGACCGTTGAGCATCCCGGTGATGAACTGAGTGGAAATCATCACTCCGAAGGTAATTTCCCCGTTGATGACTGCAATAGCGCAGAAAAAGGTCACTCCCAGGTTGGTCATGCTGTTGATGAACTGGGCGCCCAGGGCTTGGGCATTGTTTACTTTGAGCACCTTGAGGCTCAACCGGTAGATCCTGGCCTGGATACCCTCCCATTTCCAACGCTTGATGTCCTCGTAATTATTGATCTTGATTTCCTGCACATTCCCTACAGTCTCGACCCAGAAACTCTGGTTTTTGGAATTCAGCTCGAAATATTCCCAGTCCAATTTCTTGCGGACACGCAGGAAAGTGAAAATCCAGATCACGTACAGGGAACTGCCGGCTACAAAAATATAGAAAATCCCGGGATTGTAAATCAACAGAATCACGCTGAATACCAGGAACGTAATGGAAGAGAAGACCATGCCCAGGGAATTGTTCATCACAAAACTGCGGATCCGCTCATGATCCTGCGCCCGCTGAAGAATATCGCCGATGAGTTTGTTTTCAAAAAAAGTTGCCGGCAGTTTCATCAGTTTGATCAGGTAATCGGAAATCAAGGAAATATTGACCCTGGTAGAAACATGCAATAAGACCCAGTCGCGCAGGACATTCGACAGCGTAATACTCAACAGCAGCACAATATTCCCGGTCAGCATAAAATGGATAAACGAGATATCGCGTGTATAGATGCCGATATCGATCACCGATTTGGAGATAAAAGGCAATAAGGCTTGCAAGCCGATTGCCATGAGCATGACCGGAAAGAGGATAAAATTTGCTTGAAATTGGCCATGGGTTCGAGTGCCATTAACACCCCACAGTGATCTTCTTTTTTATACCATCCGGTTTGAAATTCATCAAAGGAATAGGACAATAATCCTTTAGCAAGGTATGAAACATATACTTTATAATTACTCACTTTATAAACAACAATGAAATGGTCGTTTTTCCAGTGTATAATGCAGGGCAATAATACCCTGAACCTTAAATCATCGAGAGTGGCTTTGACGGAAAGGCTTCGCAACCCGACTTTTTCGGCCGCATAGCTGATGTCGAGAAAGGATACACCCTCTCTTGTAATCCCGCATAAATCCCGTAAATATTGTAAAGAATAATATTTTCCATAGTATTTGGTTATGATTTTCAGGCATGCCGGACCACAGTCCTTAGCATCCATTTGGTATTCGTGATGAAATATGTTATAAAACATGAAAAATAGTTATTAAATTAGTTGCAAAAATCGTTTTTATTTTTTTGATTTGCAAACGTTTTTAGAACATTTTTTTAATCATTTAATTTTACAGGTATGAAAACGCTAAAGAAATCGAGCATTGATGGAGTGGAAAAGAAAAAATTAGGAAAGATCACTTTGAAGTCTATGGAAGGAGAATTAAAAATGTTAACTGAATTTGAGAATCGTGCTACTACCGGTGGCGACGGATCCGGAGATTGTGTGTTTCAAGTTATTGCTTATATGACGGGAAAATCTGTACAAGAAGTACAAATGACTTTCGCAAGTTATTATAATCAGACATATTTGGGGGGGAAGGCAACGGACGAGGATGCTTTTTGGCTTGTTGGACAGTCTGGAGTGGCATCGGGGAACGACATGTCATGGTTGATGAGTCAATACAATGTAGATTACTATGCTTCTGGTTCTGACGGAATTTATGTTACTTCCGACGGTACCAACGGGCATGCCACTTATGCCTCGGACCTGGGGAATGGAACTTATATTTATGATGCCCAAGCCGGAGGTGGGGGTATATACAACCCTTTCACCAATACATATAGTGACCCAGGTGATGGACCTTGGTGGTAACCGTAAAATGTAACAGATAAATTTATGAATTCTAAAAGAAAGTTTTATTTTTTAAAACCTGAAAGGACCGTATTCTCCATTTTTTTTGGTTCCTTTTTGCTGTCGCTGATTCCTGCCGGCCTTTTTTCTCAAACAATTGCACAACACCTCAGTTTCGAAATGGTGAATAATTGTAGCTGGGACTGGAAAGTCACCGGACTCAACGCTCGTTTTTTGCCGGACTCTTTAGTCCTGTGCGATAATCGGCCCTCTTTGAGAATCACATTTGATAAGACTATTGCACACAGGAAGGATCAAATCTTTATCCGTGGGAAAAGATATGATTCAAATGATGATTCACGGAGACTGTCCGTATCAAGGGAAGACAGTCTCAAACAGTTTCGTGAAGTAGACACATTGCAGTTTATTCTCAGTAAAAATATCCTCCTTCCGTTTTACAGAAAAGGACAAAAATGTAGGATTTCCATCAAATCCATGACAAAAAATGTCCGGGACCTGAAATTGCAAGTTGCAAAGATTGGCCGGGATGAAAATTTTATCGACATCGATACCGTATTTATTGAGAACGAAACCGGACAATGGAAAGAGCATGAACTTGCTTTCACATTGTCGGACGAAAAGGCGCTGGAAATAGGGATCTCTTATGCAGGAACGGGAGATTCCTGCCGGCAAATCAACATGGGAAATCCTGTTTTATACATAGACAACAAGGATGTAGGCCATTTGGACATTCGTTTGAAACAATATTTTGGTAATGTAGACACTTCTCTGGAACCTAAATATGCTGTTTTACTGCCCAATACCGACGATCAAGACTTTCTCTCCGGTATTGAGGGAATCGACAATAAATCAATCATCGGATTGGGTGAAAGCATGTACAACTCGGACGCCATATTGCAGGCAAAATACCGGTTTACAAAAAATGCCATTCTGCATCACAATTGCAAACTGGCGTTGATGGAATACCCCATCGATCTGTCGCTTGCCCTCGAATTGTATGTACTGGGATTGGTAGATGAAAGTTACGGAGAGGAAGTCAAGAAAGATTTACGGGGAGTTTTCGGAGATTATCTTGCCACATTCGAGTTTGTCCGGTGGCTGAGGGATTACAATAGCCGAACCGGTGAAAAGGTGCACTTGTTGGGTATTGATAATCCGGTAGATTCAAAAACACTTATAAGTGATTTTATTTGCCAATTATTGAACAAGCGCCGCATACATCCTTATTTTAAACTGGTTAACTCCGGTAATTTGGACGAATTGGCGGAACAATTGTCAATAAACGACACAATCAAAGGCAAAGTCGACGAATCAACCATTGGATTGTTCCAGGAAATCATGAAAAATTGCCTGTACGATAGCAAATATTATCAGGATGAAGTTTTTTTTGATGGTAAGAAGATGTTTTCAAGATTGTCTATCATCAAAAAGGCGATCCTTTCGGAAAAACAGAAAGTCGTTATCCTGGCTCACAGTCGACATTTGAACAAGATGCAGGAAATTCGGTCGCGATTATTTGCCCCCGGTATATATTGCTTAGGGAATTATTTGAATAACGAGTATCCGGACAGATACTGCGTTATCAGTTTTCAAACAGGACAAGGTATGTATATTCGTGATTTGTGTAATGATCGGGACTTTAACCAAAAGGATACGTTACCTGATGCAATCGATGGAAGTTTTGAAAAAAGCGCTTTAAATATGAATTTGGATTACTTTTTGTATCCATCTCCCCAACTGAATGAAAATATTCTATCACGAAGAATCGTTACGCAGGGATGGAATCAGAATCAATTTAAATATGGATCGCTTAAAAGACAATTTGATGCATATGTTTTTATCAG
>JAITTA010000108.1 GCA_031287395.1 Dysgonamonadaceae bacterium
TTGTGAAATCCGAAATCCGTTAATGGATTCAGGTATTTCGAATGAACCGTAAAATATTCCATTTTGTTAAGGGTTTTGTTAAATAAAATGAATGACAAATGTAAATATTTATTTTCGAAGACAGAAAAAATCGTGTCAAAAAATTATGTTATATGCGGTGTATTCCGGATTTTATGTTTTAAGAAATCAAAAACGGAAGATCCAGGAGGAAGACATGTATTTTTCCGAAGCAAGCCGACCAATAGCGGATTGTTCGTCTTCCGAAAATTGATAAATCCTGTTTTCACCGGGGTAATTTAAAAAATATTCCAAAATCATCATTTTCAATTCCGGGAAATCAATTTTCCGGATCAGGTGATCTTTCATATTGGTTACTTTACTCCGAACGGATTCCACGGTTTTTATCCGCGAGTTTACATGTGCGTCCACGGGAAACAACGATATATAAAGGACCTCTAGCTGAGAAGAAAAAAGGAGAGAACAATGATGTAAGGAAGCATCTTTGTGGACACATTGCGCACTTCCGGATATTTTCATATTATTGATGAACAAATTATTACGCTCGTCCGTCCGGAGTCCGCCAACCAAAGGAGAGAGTAATCCGGCCAACCGGTTCGTAAAATCGGAATAGTTATCCGGAGCACGACGTTTAATATAAGAAATATTCAGGTTTCCCAAATCGTGATAAACAGCGCCTCCTCCGGTCATTCTTCTGGCAATCCGGATATTCTGTTTCTTTATGTAATCGATATTGACTTCATTCTCCACACACTGATACTTCCCGATAACCACAGCCGGAGCACTCTGCCAGAGCATTAAAATATCCTCCCGAAAATTTTTCAGGAGGTATTCTTCTGCTGCCAGATTAAAATAAATATTCGTATTGTTATTGTCGATACAAAGCATCAACTTTTTTTACGGCGTAATTAAATATTTTTACTGTAAGGGATCAATAGATCCTCCGGTATCAGACCACAGGCTTTGATCATTTCGATGGAATATTCCAATTTCCCAACATCTTCGGTAGAGGTATTATTTGTTCCGAAAGTAAATTTAGCTCCGGATTTTTTAGCCATTTTAATAAAGGTTTCCGAAGGGATACGATAACGGTTATTGATTTCTATGGCTACGTTGCTTTTCACGCAGGCATCGATGATTTTCTGCATCCGTTCGGAAGTCCAGAGAGCATCGTATTCCGGCATCATTTGTTCGGGAATAAACGTTGGATTCACATAGATGTGAATGGGTTCATTGGAAATAATCCCGCAGGCACGTTCCACCAGCATATCCATAAACTGTTGTTTGTCATCGACAAACGTTTCTTCCAGTATCCATATCCTCATCCGGCGACCTTTGTGGTCGGTCCAGGTCATAGCATCCGTAAAACGGTAATCGAATGCGTCCATTGCTTTGCGAGAAAACATATCCAACCATTCGCGTCCTTCCGCCTGCATCGGTAATAAAAACGGCTGGTGTTTCATCGAATCGATCCAGGCATAACTACCCGCATCATCCGTAATGGGAAAGTTTTTTCCGCAATTCGGAGCTATTCCGTAGGTAATTCCGTATTTCCGGGATCGTTCTGCAGCTTGTTCTTTTGTCCAGCCGCCTTTCAGGTGCAGATGACAATCTATAACCGGAAAATTTTGTTGTTGCAGGCGAATGATTTCATCGGTTTGTTCGTCGATTGCTTCGGATTGCGAGACGCCATCATCCGGGAGTTTTTTCAAGCGGACATTACGGAATTCGATCGGGGTATCGCTCAGATTTGCCAGTACAAATACTCCTTTTGAAAGAACACGACCGGCATTTGCCGGTTCACGATAAGGTTTTCCGGGTTCGGTGTAATCTGTTACGAAAACACCATTCACCCATATCCTGATTTGCTTTCCGGAGACTTCAATTTTTACGGGAACCCAGGTATTATTTTCCGCAGTACGCACGGCAAAATTTCTCACGGTTGACAGACTTCCCGTCTTGCGCCATTCTGCAGGACTTTCATTGTTATTGATCAACACTTCATATCCGGTATTCCCTTTATTAGCCCCCCCGGAATGGAAATAGATAGCGCCGATAGCGTGGTCCGAAGTCAGGCATTCCAGTTCCAGTTCAAAATTCTTTACAGGAACTTTTGTACAAGCAGAAGCATCACTACCAAGCAGTTTCATTCCTTCTGAATCCAGAGTCACGCTTCCGGTGGTGTTCCAGTCGGCCGTTTTTCCGGTATCGATGGTTTCTACTTTCCCAGATTGGGAACAGGCCGCAATGAATACGACCGACAAACAAATGTAAAATAGTTGTTTCATCATCATTTAGCCTCATCAGGATATTGTTCGAAACCCAATAATTCGACTTCGAAAACAAGCGTACTGTATCCGGGGATAGAACCATAACTGGAAGAACCATAGCCGAGGCTCCAGGGAATCCATATTTCCCATTTGTCTCCAATAACCATGTTTTGCAAAGCAATTGAGAAACCGGAAATCACCCCATTGTTCGTATAGGATGTAGAGGTTTTCGCAGGGAAATAGGCAGGAACTTCCTCACCGGACCCCGGATCAAAAACAGTTCCGTCGTAAAACTTACCGATATAAAATACTTTTACCCGGGCCGTAGAGATCGGGCTTTCCGTTCCCGTTCCGGATTTTATTACTTTTTTATATATAGTACCAGGTCCCTGAGGCGTAGTTACAGGCTGGTATTGAGTACCGGATGCCACTTCATTGAAAGCAGCCTCATTCGTGTTGCGCCACTCG
>JAITTA010000256.1 GCA_031287395.1 Dysgonamonadaceae bacterium
AAGCATATAAATCGTTTTGCCGACTGTTGTAATAACTCACATCCGGTAAGATAAACAACCGATTGACCAAATCCGGAGTTTTGCCATTTAAAGCCGACGCCAAATGATCAGCTGCAATCAACACACCTTTCCATTTTGAGTAGCCATATTGCATAGATTCGCAATAATCAACTACTTCCCAAAAGCTATCCTCTGCTTGCTGACGCGAAATCGGTTTAGTTTCAACGCCTAATTCTTCTAATATCCGAAACGCTTCGTCTTGCCATTCTTCAAATCCGTCCAAATGTTTCTTCAAACAATCGGGATCATTTTCAACTAAATCCAGAATACCTTTATCTCCCACATCTTTATATATTGATTTATGATGTGCAACTATCATGTCTATAACCGAAGATTTCTCTTTTTCCGATACCAAGGAAAGGAAAAACAAAGAAGCTATCTCATGCCGGAATACAAAACCCTGCTTACGAATATAGTTTGATTCCAAGGTCTGTTGAAACAATGGACTAACCTTCCCAATATCATGCAAAATAGCACCTGTATAAGCTATATACTCATCCAAACCCATATATTTGGCAAGAACTACCGCTAGTTGTGCCACTTCCTTCAAGTGTTGAACAAGAGACGTACCCTCGCTTTTTGCTAATATATCGTTTATGTTTCTCATTTTACAATCCATAAACAGGTTTTCCAGTTATTTCGAGCCATCCATACATGGGATGTACATTGTCAAAACGATTAAACCCGACAAGAAACGCTTTTTCGTTCTTGCCGAAACGAAGTTCAAAACCACTTAAATTATTGAAATCCTCTTCCGTCATCTCCGATTCCTCCGATGGGAATAAAATATCTTCGTTTCTACACAAACAGATATGCTGTTTACAAGCCACTTCTGTATCGTCTCTATGCTCGAATGCCAAGTATAAAGTAGGATCAATCAATATGCCTCTTTCCAAAATAGATTTCGGACGAATCATTGTTTTGGTTTGAGTTTTCTTTTCCCATCCCCTACTCTGTGTTTGTTCCTGCTGTACATTTACAGAAGAATAAACCAATTTATGACGAACGATTTTCGAGATTTTTCCATTTTCTGACAATAATTCCGGGAATAATTTTTTTTCAATACCTTCAACGATTGAAGGGGTCAGAAATTGCATACTAAACGTTTTACTATCTCTCACTGCCGTCCATGGTTTAATAAAACCAAACGGTCCCGAATATTTTACTACATAATACATCTATTTATGTCTTTAATATTTGTTTTGCTATTTGAGTCATCTAATTACGATGATTTTCTTCTGTTCCCAATAAACTAACCTCGCTTCAATAATCAGAAAACTTAATTTCTTTACAATTAAGAAAATCCGAGAAACCTTCAAATTCTCTCTAAATTACACGCCAAATAAATTTCCGGCTGTCATCAAAAAATAATGATATACCTTCGCCTGTTTTAATTCTAAGCATAAACCTTAAATTTTCCAACAAAGATATAGATATATTCCTATTAGTTAGTTATTTAGAAAAAAAATCTCTATTATTTAAATTATTAATGGTACCAACTCTGTGCTTTTTTGTTAATTGCAGAAATATTCTCATCTTATTTGATTTTTCACTTTTCCTCCACGCACCCGAACCCCTGGCTCCCTTTCTCTCCCATTCCGGCATCATACATTACCTTCAGCAACTCCTTATCCGCTTCCAACCGGAATGTAAAAACAAATCCTCTTACCTGTGACTCGTCTCTTGTTCCTGCCTTTATTCTGATCAATTTAGACCGAACCGGGGATAACAACTCGAATCGAAAACCCATATCTCCTGAAAACTCTTTATTATAAAATATGCTGTATTTTTTTTTCAGATTATTGATTATAGATTGCCCGTATCCTTCTTCTTCCGGGGACGAAAAATGCGGATAACCGTTTTCCTGCCCTACAGAAACCACAACAGGAGATAATGTTTTAAAAACAAAACTTTCTGAAAAATCCGGAGAAGGAATCATTTCAACCTGTTGTAATCTGAATTGCATCTTACTAATCCTGTCTCCTAGTGTGAATTCCTGTTCTTTAAAAACCCCTTTAATAAATTCTTCCGTCGATCTTTCAGGAAGAAACGACAAGTAAAAAGAAGCCTTATCGGAAGTGAAAATCAGACGATCCTTATCAAATTTGATTCCCGGACTATAGATATTTGAAAATACAAACAACTTAAAATTCCGATACCCTTCGGAAAATCCATTTTCATGTAACCATTTGGCGTACTGCCGGTCTCCCTTTGCAATTACACTATAAATCCAGGCCGATAGTTCATACTGGTAATTGATTGGAAGTTTATTTCCAAAAGCATGAGGATTGACATTCAAGTTTAATTTAAAACGCATAATCTTCTATTCATATAATAATTATTTTCAGGAATACAATATTGTGTTGGAATTTCAACACCATAAAGTTACAACTTTTATTTTAAAATCACATAAATTATTTAAAAAATTTGATTAAAAATTTAAAACCTGAAATAAAAAGCCACTTATCGGGAAATTCCGGTTTTTCACCGGGATTTCTCTTATCTTTGTCGGATATATATTTCATACGGTTGCAAAGCCCTTTATCTTTGTGTCCGAACCATATAAATATACAGCAATGAAACATCATGAAATTAAAATCAGCAGTATCCTTACAGGAGTGCTGGTCATCGTAGCAGGCATTACTTTGTTTCTTTTCAATAACGAAGTCTTGCCCATAGAGTATAAGCACATTGTTTTTTCCTGGCAATCTTTTCTGATCGCCATCGGGTTTGTCAATTTGTTTTCGCGACATAGCTGGGGATTTGGAGTATTATTAATGTTAGTAGGCGGCTTTTTTCTCATACAAAAAATGGATATTTCCGGTCTTGAATTCATGACACAAAACGGATGGGCTATCGGACTCATTATCGGAGGCATTCTGATTCTCTGTAAAACAATCCGGGGAAAACACATTTTCCATTGGCATTGGGAATATGATGGTCAATTCAACCGGAAAGCAAATAGATTTAACATACAATCTTCATTCGAACAAAAAAAACGGGAAAATACGGAAGGTGGATATATCGATTATAACTATGTTTTCAGTGGAAACAGCGAAAAAATAGATACGAAAGAATTCAAAGGAGGTGAAGTCAATTGCGTTTTTGGAGGAATGGAACTGGATTTATCGGATTCTCAATTAGCAGAAGGAAATAATTACCTCGAAATCAATTCGGTTTTCGGAGGAATCGTATTATACATTCCCATTGACTGGAAAGTTGAAATCAGACAAAATCACGTATTTGGAAATTTTGAGGACCATCGTCCGAAACCAGGCTTTGAAGTAGATGAAAATCGTCTATTGATTATTCAGGCTTCTTCTGTTTTCGGAGGAGGAGAAGTCAAATGCAAAAATCAATAAGACATGGACAATCCCGTCACACGGAATTACCGAACCCGAATGATCTATACCGGTATTTGGGCATTGATTATCATTATCCAGACATTGGCCGTACATTTTGCAGGTAGTTTACCCCTCGGATACGCTTTCGTCGATTCGTTCGTGTTCAATACAATCTATGCCTGTTTTATCGTCTGGCTGTGGTATCCTCTTTACTACAACCGTTTAACAGAAAAACCCTGGTATGACAACTGGATGATGCACGTTGTATTGGCCGGATTGGTATTATTACCGCTTTGGCTGGGCATTGGAAACATGATGATGTATTTCCTTTTCGGGGAAAACAGAGATTACCTGTATTTTATGATATTATCCGTATGGTGGAAAGTAATCGGAGGAATCTTCTTTTACATTGTATTTGTCCTGGTATGTTACCTCTCAGTATACATTAACCGGCTAAATGAAAAGATGAATAACGAAATCCGCCTGAACCAGCTAATCAAAGACGGGGAATTAAACCTGCTGAAATCCCAAATCAATCCGCACTTCCTGTTTAACAGTCTCAATTCCGTCAATTCTTTGATAATCGGTAAACCGGAGCAGGCACAGGAAATGCTGGTTGCCTTATCGGACTATCTGCGTTGTACCGTACTATCGACAAAACAAACTATTTCCGGGTTGCAGGAAGAAATAGAAAATATCGAACGTTATCTATCAATCGAAAAATTACGTTTCGGGAATAAACTGAATTACAAATTTGATATTGATCCGGAATGTTTCCAATTAAAAATCCCTTCCATGTTGTTGCAACCATTGTTTGAAAATGCAATAAAACACGGTGTGTACGAAACTACCTATGCTGTTTTCATCTTTTCAAAAGTACACAAGGATGCGGATTACCTGCACATCGAAATAATCAATGATTTTGATCCGGATGGACTGAGCCGGAGGAAGGGTTCGGGGATCGGACTGAAAAATGTCCTGGAACGCCTGAAATTGTCTTATAGCGACAATAAAGCTTCGTTACAAACAAAAATAGAAAACGGGAAATTCATGGTAACAGTGAAAATTCCAATTAACTGAAATCCGGTTATCAATTTCCATATCAAAAAATTACCCAAGATGAATACAACAACTCCTATCACAGTTCTGATCGTCGATGACGAAACCCCGGCAAGGGATTTAATCAAACATTACCTTCGGGGTTACCCCGAAATACTTATCATTGGGGAAGCGGACAATGGATTGGATGCCATCAGAATGATTCGTGAATATAAACCGCATTTGATCTTTCTAGACATACAAATGCCTAAGCTAACCGGATTTGAAATGCTGGAATTAATGGACCACCAACCCGAAATCATTTTTTCCACAGCATACGAACAATATGCCATCCGTGCATTCGAATCAAACGCTATCGATTACCTATTGAAACCTTATTCCAAACAACGTTTTGAAAAAGCAATGCAGAAAACCCTATCCCGGATTGCAACAGGTGTCACTTCCAAAATCAATATACAGGCAATTCAACAACGCGACGGAAAATCTTCCGGCTATTTGACAAGGATTGCCGTCAAAAATCAACAAAAAATCCATGTCATTCCGATACAGGAGATCGATTTTATAGAAGCCTATGGAGATTACGTAAAATTACATACAATCAAAGGAATATTCCTGAAGGAACAAACAATGAAATACCTCGAAGAAAACCTTTCGCCACAGCAATTTCTACGTATCCATCGTTCATTCATCATAAATGTCAATGAAGTTTCCAGAATCGAACTCTATGAAAAAGAAAGTTACCGGGTTTACCTTAAAAACGGAAAATCATTGAAAGCCAGCAGTACAGGCTATAAAGCATTAAAAGAAATAATCAAGTTGTGAAAAATATTATTCTGTTTTAATTCTCACCACCAATTTCTTCATCCGTCCATTTGGAGGGATCTACGGCAAACACACCTATACAGAAAAGGGTCAATACGGAAGTGATAAGAATTTTTTTCATTTTTACCTTGTTTATCAAAAATTAAATCCGGTCTAATACTTTGACTATCAATTCTTCAAAACGACTCTTATAATCCGTATTCATCTTTCCCGAATAGCGACCGGCAATGATCTGACAAACCGTCATTGCCTTGTGTCCCATCATCGCCGACAAACCGGCCAAAGCAGCGCTTTCCATTTCATAATTGGCAATCTGAAGCCCTTTGTACTCAAAAGATTCCATTTTGCGATTCTGGTCCGGATCGGATAATTCCAAGCGCACATGACGCCCCTGAGGCCCATAAAAGCCGTTAGCGGCACAGGTAATACCCTTCACCATATCATATCCTATCCGTTCGATCAATTCTTCGTCTGAAGGCACGAAATAAGGTTTAGCTAAAAATTTATTCCAACCTGTATGCTTTATAAACGCATCCGAAAGTTCCGAATCGGCAACTCTTTCTCCTTTATCATAGAAGTATATCAATCCGTCCATTCCCATACAGATTTGAGAAACGACATAAGCTCCAATGGGACAGAATGGTTGTAATCCGCCGGAAGTTCCGATTCGTACCATTGTCAACCGACGAAAATCCGGCTTCTCAGTCCGGGTTTTCATATCGATATTCGCCAGAGCATCCAATTCCGTAACTACAATGTCGAGATTATCACAACCAATCCCATGGGATAAAGCCGTAATACGCTTTCCTTTGTAACTGCCGGTAATGGTACGGAATTCACGGCTTTGCTGATCGAATTCAACTGAATCGAAATAAGCCGCAACTGCCGGAACCCGTTCGGGATCGCCCATCATTACAATTTTATCGGCCAACTGCTCTGCCGTGATATGCAGATGAAACGCCGATCCGTCGGCATTGACAGGTAATTCGTCGGGAGGAATGGTTCGCTCCATATTTTATATTTTAATACTTAAACAAACTCTATATGCAAAGGTAATCGGTTTCTATGAAAATAGCAACAAACAAGTATGAAAAATTTTATTACCAAAAGTGATTAAAAAAATGCGAGTCGAGTGTTATCATAGAAACGCTTGAATCGTGAAAAAACAAAAAGATCTGGTTAAATATTCCGGGCTATCCTTTGAAGAATTTCTTCTGGATGATTTTTTTGTGGCATCGAATCTTTGTCCAACAGAAGAATCGGTTCTCTTTTGGGAACAGTTTGAACAAGACAACAAAGAATGTCTGGATCACTACCTTGCAGCAAAAAAATGCCTTCGCGACATCAATAAAGATTTGTTGAAGCCGCATCAGGTTGCGACAATGTGGGAGCGTATTAAAACGTCCAACCGACCGGTGAAATCAAAGCGGTATCAGTACTTGTATATCGGACTGACAGCGGCCTGTATTGCCATGCTATTCATCATAAAAAACCTGTATCACCGCGATATAAGAAACGTATTATTTCAATCATGAAATGGATGGCTTTCTTGTTCATCGCTGGAATCAAAATGAGTTTCGCGGCAACCAGTTATTCACAA
>JAITTA010000061.1 GCA_031287395.1 Dysgonamonadaceae bacterium
AGGTGTTGAAAAACAATTGATTGATGAATTTTCCTGGGAACTTTCAATAAGGATAACTTCTCTTAAAGCCTGTGAGCCGGAAGAAGTATTTTCGGAAGAAATCAAGTATATTGTACAGAAAACGTTGTCGGGATTACCTTCTAAAACTCGTGAAGTATTTCGCCTGAGCCGGGAACAAAGCTTAACTTATAAAGAAATTGCCGATCGGATGGGGATATCGGTTAAAGTCGTCGAGTTTCATATATCTAAGGCTATTAAAATATTACGTGTTTCCTTGAAAGACTATATCTGTTTCCTGTTCTTTTTTTATTAAGTTTTTTAGGGTATTTGTATTCTGAACTGCCATATATATTACATGATTATTTTGTTATGTTTTGTTATGAAGAGATTATTATATAAAATTTTTTCAGGAGAGGCTTCGATAGAAGAGATACGTATTGTCAAGCAATGGGTGGAGGAGTCGGAGAAAAATAAGGAATCATTTTTACGTGAAAGGAAAATATTCGATGCAATAGCTTTGAGTAAAGATGACCGGCAAACCAAAGAAAATGATAATCCGGGTTCCATACAACCTTTAAAAAATAAATCATTAATATATGAAATCCTGAAAATTACTGCTGTTATCCTGATTACTGCGGGAATTTCCTTTCTTTATTTCAAAGAACGCCGGAGTGTTGTCGATGATGCCGGTATAGCTGTCGTAACGGTACCGGCTGGGCATCGTGTGAATATGACCTTACCGGACGGAACAAGTGTTTGGTTGAATGCCCGTACTACTTTACGTTATCCGGCTTCTTTTTCTAAAGATAAACGCCAGGTTTTCATTGATGGGGAAGGATATTTTACTGTGCGGAAAGACGAAAAAAGACCGTTTTTTGTGGAAACCGGACAATATCAGGTAAAAGTATTGGGTACGAGTTTTAATGTAGATGCCTATTCCGATAGTCCGGTATTTGAAACGGCATTGCTTGAAGGAAGGCTTGTTATTTACGATTCCAATAATATTCGTAAAGAACCTGTGGAATTAAAACCAAATGAAAGAGTTCTGTTGAAAGACGGACAACTCTGTAAAATGCCGATTGAAGATTTCAATTCGTATCAATGGATTGACGGATTGATCAGTTTCAAAGATCAGTCCTTCAGAAATATTATGAAAGAATTTGAAAAATGTTACGGAATAACCATCGTTGTCAATAATAAAAATGTATATAGGGTGGTATATACGGGTAAGTTCAGTTATTCCGACGGAGTGGATTATGCGTTGAAAGTACTTCAAAAAAATATCCGATTTGATTTTAGAAGAGATAATAATCAGAGAGTTATATATATAAATTAAAAATTAAAACAATATTGCCTATGAAATACCACTTTTAATTAAAAAATGCCGGCAGGCGCTGCAACGCCAACCGGCAAGGAGATCAACACAAAAATGTATTAATCCATTCTAATATTGCAAAGATATGAAGAAAATTTCTTTATTGAATACTTATTTGCCTGAAAAAAGGCGCCTTAAATATTTTTTTAAAATTATGAAGATCTCAGCATTTATGCTATTTCTGTTTGTATTCTCTTCCACGGCAGAGACGGTGACATCTCAAAATGCCAAAGTAAGTATCCACATGATGAATGTTCCCCTGGAAGAAGTACTGAGTGAAATTGAAAATCAAACAAATTATCTGTTTGTTTACAACAGTGATGTAAATACGACCAACCGGGTTTCGGTGAAAGTAAAAAACAAACAGGTCAGTAATGTATTATCCGATTTATTTCAAAATACTTCCGTAAGCTATTCAATGGAAGGTAGGCACATCGTTCTGGATGCACATAAAACCCCGGAAATTACAAATTCGAATCAACAAAAAGCCGGTAAAACCGTAACCGGGATAGTGACCGATAAAACCGGAGAAGGATTGGCGGGTGTCAGTATTTCGTTAAAAGGTACGTCTATCAGAACGATTACCGATAATGACGGACATTTTTCCATCATGTTTCCTGATTCCGAAAATGATGTTTTAACTTTTAGTTACATTGGATATGCTTCACGGGAATTGAAGGTCGGAAATCAGAACCGTCTTACCGTTGAGTTGAGTGAGGATCTGTTTCTGATGGACGAAATCGTTGTCGTAGGTTATGGTACGCAAAAAAAACCAAACCTGACCGGCGCCGTAGTGCAGATAGACTCTAAAGTTTTTGAAAGCCGGCCGGTCACTTCGGCAGTTACAGCTTTACAAGGTTCCATGCCGGGTGTCAATATCAATCCCACCAATGGTAATCCTAATCAAGATCTGGCAATCAATATCCGCGGTACGACTTCCATCAATGGCGGTGATCCTCTGGTTTTGGTAGATGGTATCGAATCCAGTTTGAAATTAGTGAACCCCAACGATATTGAAACCGTGTCCGTGTTGAAAGATGCGGCGGCATCCGCTATCTACGGCGTGCGAGCGGCATTTGGTGTCGTGTTGATTACAACCAAAAAAGGGAAAGCCGATGGTAAATTGTCTATAAACTATTCCGGTAACTATGCCTGGGCAAAGGCCACGTATCTGCCTGAATTTGTAGACAACAGCCTTGATCATGCTAAATTTGTCAATCAGTCGTTAGTCAATAATAATGCGGCCCCTCTTTATGGAGAAGCGCAATTGAAAGGTATAGAAGCACGGTTAAAAGACCCGTCTCTTCCGGAATATATCTTCGAAGGGCTACAATACGTCCCGGTCGGTTATCGTAATTGGAAGGAAATCCTGATCAATGATTACAGTCCCCGGCAAACTCACAACGTGAATATATCTGGAGGCAACGGAAAAACCAGCTTTTATGCGTCTCTGGCTCATCTGAACCAAACAGGAGTCATCAAAATCAATCCTGATATTTATAAGCGCAGCAATGTAAACCTGTATGTGCAAAATAATACGTACGATTGGATGAAATTAAGTTTCAGAATGCGGTACAACACGTCGAAAATGGATGAACCGTATCATTACAACGGAAATTCGTTCTGGCATCAAATGTTATTTAGTAGTCCTTTACGGGGCGGCCAGTGGCTTGGCGATCCAAATTATCCGGAATACGATTATCTGATCGGGCGTTATTTCCAGGATCAGAATCAGGTTCCATTGTTGCTGTATGGCGGACGTACAACGATGCAACAACATGAAATTATAATAACTCCTGCTATTGATATAACACCTTTAAAAGGATGGAACATCCATTTGGATTATAGTTACAGCAGATTGTTCAGTAACGACATTTATAATAAAAAACGGATGTCCGATTATTTGGTACATCATCTGGCTACGGGTTTGGCGCCGCACAATGGTCCTGGGGGAGCAACCGATTCTTATTCGAAACGGCAATCTCAAAAAGCTTATTCGTCATTTAATGCTTATAGCGACTATGAGTTTTCATTGGCTGACAAACATCACTTCAAAGCGATGGCCGGATTTAACCAGGAATTGACCCAATATAATTATGATACATCCGAACGCCAGATGATGTTGAATCCCGATCTTCCGGGTTTGAGTCTGGGAACAGGAAACCAACTTGTTTCCGAAACCGGATACGAATGGGCTTTGAGAGGCGGATTTGCACGTGTGAACTACGATTTTGAAAATCGTTATCTGTTGGAACTTGTCGGCAGATACGACGGAACTTCTCGCTTCCCTAAAGAGAACCGTTTTGTATTTCTACCTTCATTATCAGCCGGATGGCGCTTATCGGAAGAAAGTTTTATGCAATTTGTAAAACCGTTGTTCGATCATATTAAACTTCGTGCATCTTACGGAACGCTGGGTAATCAAATGCTGTCGTCAAGCGCATGGAGTGGTAATGCAAAGTATTATCCTTACATCCCTTTCCTGACGAATGGAACATCGGACTATTATCTTTTCGGCAATGTAGGAACCGAATTGACGATCAATCCGCCGTCGTCTCTGTTACCGGGAGCTCTCTCCTGGGAGAAGGTATCGTCCGTCAATGGAGGTATAGATCTGACATTGCTCTCACAACGTTTGGACCTGTCGTTTGAAGTGTTTAAACGCATTACTTCCGATATGTTGCTCCAGCAAACTTATCCCGAAGTGTTGGGTACGAATGCACCTGTGGTCAATGCCGGCGAATTGGAGACTAAAGGCTGGGAATTATCCGTCGGTTGGAGGGATCGTATCGGAGATGATCTGTCTTATCGTGTGAATTTTAATGTATACGATGCTCAGGCCGAAATTACAAAATGGAAGGGAGGAACCGGTACCGTTACGGATTACTATGTAGGGAAAAAAGTTGGAGAAATATGGGGTTATGTTACCGAACGTTTCCTCACGCCGGACGATTTTGACGAAAAAGGTAACCTGAATGGCTCCAGCCAGGCTTCCATCGCTTCCAACTGGAAACCGGGCGACATCAAATACAAAAATCTTGATGGAAATGAAGCGGTTATCAATACGGGAGCGAATACGCCGGCTGATCCGGGAGATCGAAAAGTAATCGGTAATTCGACAGCCAGGTATTCTTACTCTTTCGGTGGAGAATTGACCTGGAAGAATTTATCTGCAAGCGTCTTTTTCCAGGGTGTCGGTAAGCGTGATGTCTGGCCTGCTGCAGAGGACTTCTGGCCTACCGCTACTCAATATTATAATACGCAAAAGCGTTTCCTGACCGAATGTTGGACTCCCGAAAATACGGACGCTTATTATGCTTTACCGCGAGCCAGGGGGACTCAAAACAGGCAAACGCAGACGAAGTACTTGCAGGATGGTTCTTATCTGAGGTTGAAAAATCTGACCGTTGCTTATGATTTGCCAAAAGAGTGGATCAAAAAAGCGAAACTGGGTAAATTACAAGTGTATCTGAGTGGCGAGAACTTATGGGAGATTTCTCATTTGGTAGGTCCGTATGATCCGGAAGGGATTTTCGATAACGGTGCGCTGGGCGTTGGTACTTACGCCTATCCTTTTCAGAGAGTATATTCCCTTGGTCTTAACTTAACCTTTTAAATGATAGACGAATATGAATACGATAAAAAATGTAAAGATAATCATCGTTTTGACGGTATTACTTGGTTTGCCGGCATGTAATGACGGTTTCATGGAACGGACGCCGGTGACTGACCTCAATAATACCGCTTTCTGGAAATCGGAAAATGACATGAAAGTGTATAATAATGGTATCTACAATGAAGTAGCCAATAATAATTATCCGTTTTTCAGGGGTAATGCTACCGGTGCTTCCGAATCCAAATATCTTAGTTTTATGGGTATGGAAGCGGTATCCGATAATTTTGCTTCTACCGATGTTAACCTCCAGGTATGGACGAATATCGGCGCAGGCAAGGAAGTCATTCCTGCTAATGCCACTACGACTACCGGCAATAGTTGGAGGTGGGGATTCCTGTATCGCTGTAATTTCTTTCTGGATAATTACGAAAAAGCGACATCCGTTCCGGTAGAAACCAGAAATCGGTATGCCGGGGAAGTCTATTTCTGGCGGGCATGGTTCTATTTCGATAAGGTACAGGAATATGGTAATGTGCCGCTCATCATTCATACTCTTAATGACCAGTCGCCCGAATTGTTTGCTAAGCAAAACAGTCGGGAGGAAGTCATGGAAGTGGTACTTGCCGATATTGATAAAGCGATCGGTTTTCTTCCGGATAATTGGCCGTCAACACATCCCGACAGAGTGAATAAATGGACCGCGCAAACGCTCAAGTCGAGGATTTGTCTCTATGAAGGTACATGGAGAAAGTATCATGGGCTTTCGGACTATCAGCGTTTCCTGACTGCTGCCGTTGATGCTGCCGGGGCTATCATATCCTCCGGAAAATATGCAATCTATGATACGGGAAAGCCGGACTCGGATTACCGTACGTTGTTCACCAGCTTCGACTTGCGTGGTAATACGGAAGTAATATTACCCAAACTGTATGCGATACCGGGCCGCGGTCATGCCGTTACGGCAAACTTAGGCGGATCTGCCGCGTTATTTGCCGGCGCTACAAAAGATTTTGTAGATGACTTTCTTTGTATTGAAGCGGATAATACTGCAAAACCGGTAGCTTTGAGTGCAACGTATAATGATGATGTCATAGAAAACATCTTTGAAAATCGCGACCCTCGTTTGGGACAAACAATCCTCGATCCTCGTCGCGAGAAAGAAATGTACGGAACTGCCGGAAGTGATTTCCCGCATCTCAACGGTATGCCGCAGACTTGGAAGTCGCCTACGGGATATCATTATGTCAAAAATTTCAATTCTACCGAAGCCGGTGTTCAAAATAGCCAGGAGATAACGGATTTCCCTGTATTGCGCTACGCAGAAGTGTTACTCAATTATGCCGAAGCCAAAGCAGAGTTGGGAACTATTACTCAAGATGATTTGGATAAAAGTATCAATCAATTGCGTGATCGTGTCGAAATGCCGCATTTGGATCTGAACCCGCCGATGGATACTAAGTATGTCGGTGAAGGTATATCCGCACTTTTGGTGGAAATACGCCGGGAACGGAGAGTTGAACTCTCATTCGAAAACTCAAGATACCACGATTTGATGCGTTGGAAAAAGGGCGCTTACCTGGCAAAACCGGTGCTTGGAATGCGTTTGGAAGATGCCGACAAAGCGCCGGGAGGAAGATATGCAGGCGCTACTTGTGTTACGGTCGAAATAAATGGAAAGAAGTATATCGATGCTTATGCCGGAAATCCGTTATCAAGTCGGAGTTTCGACGAAAACAAGAATTATCTTCACCCTGTTCCTATCAATGTCAGAGCCAAAAATCCGAATCTGGAACAAACGTCCGGATGGACGGAATAAGGAATTTTTGTAATCAAATGGATGAATGTATTCGTAATTTACTTAAATTTACATCCCGAAAAAAGACTTTTTCGGGATGTAAATTTAAAATAATATAACTTCTTTATTATAATTATGAATATCGAATTTACTTCTCTGTCTTTGGTTTTTTCAGGCTGTGTATGTGGTGTTTATGCACAACCGGTTCAGGAAAAACCGAATCTTATCCTGATCATGACCGACCAACAACGGTTTGATTGTCTCGGAACGATGGGAAACCGACAGATTTCAACACCTCACATGGATCAATTGGCCGGAGATGGTTTCCTGTTTCGTAACGCTTACACTTCGACTCCCAGTAGTACTCCCGCCCGGGCGGCTTTGCTTACAGGATGTTCTCCGTGGAAGCACGGGATGTTGGGTTATTCGAAAATAGCTCCCAAATATCCTTATGAGATGCCGAGAATGCTTCGGGA
>JAITTA010000086.1 GCA_031287395.1 Dysgonamonadaceae bacterium
ACGGATACCTGGGATTTCCCATCAAATGGGTTATGAAACAGAGTTTACGGAAAATTCCCTTGGTGGGAAAAGCTTGTGAATCTGCCGGTTTCATATTTGTTGATAACTCTTCTCCTAAAGCGGCAGTAAAAACGATAGAACAGGCTAAAGCCAGACTTCAAAACGGGGCTTCGATTGTGATTTTCCCCGAAGGATCCCGAAGTAAAACGGGAAAAATTGCTCCGTTCAAAAAAGGTGCTTTCCAGATGGCCATAGATCTGAAACTCCCGATAGTTCCTTTAACCATAAACGGGACGGTCGAAATAATGCCCCCTAAATCGCTATTTCTGAATCCTCATAAAATAGAACTAATTATTCACGATCCGATTCCTACTGAAAATTATCGGACCGGAAACATCAGGGAAGCAGCGGTCAACATTCGTGAACTTTCCGAAAAATGCCGGGAGAAGATAAATTCCGGATTATGGGAACGATACATGGAACTTTAAATCAAATACAAAGAACTGATTGATTCGTTGTTACAAACCCGGCGAATGGCATCTGCAAACATATTTGCTACGGAAATAATTTTTACTTTTTCACATTTTTTAGAATATGGAATGCTGTCCGTAAAGATAATTTCCGTTAAGGAAGATAAATCGACACGAGCAGAAGCCGGATCCGACATCACGGCATGAGAAGCAATTGCCCGGACAGATGCGGCACCTTCGGATAACATCAAATCTGCCGCTTTGGTAATGGTACCTGCAGTATCCACAATATCGTCCACTAATAAGATATCCATTCCTGCCACATCGCCAATGATTTTCATTTCTGCAATTTCATTTGCTTTTTTCCTCAATTTGTAACAAATAACCATCGGTATATTCAAATACTTTGCATAGGTATTCGCACGTTTTGTCCCACCGACATCCGGAGTTGCAATTACCAGATTGGGAAGATTAAGATTTTTTATCTCTTCCATAAATATACTGGATGCATACAAGTGATCAACCGGCACATCAAAGAATCCCTGAATCTGATCGGCATGTAAATCCATTGTGATGACTCTGTTTACCCCTGCCGTGCTCAGCATATCTGCAACCAGTTTGGCTCCGATGGCAACACGAGGCTTATCTTTTCTGTCCTGCCGCGCCCATCCGAAATAAGGAATAACCGCAATGATCGACTTGGCGGATGCCCTTTTCGCAGCATCAATCATCAACAAAAGTTCCATTAAATTATCAGAATTAGGGAAGGTCGATTGAACCAGGAACACATAGCTACCCCGGATGGATTCTTCATAAGAAACGGAGAATTCGCCATCGGCAAAATGCTCAATATTCATCTGACCCAAGTCACAATGGAGATTACTACATATTTTTTCTGCAAGATAGCGGGAATTGGTCCCTGAGAAGACTTTAAATGAAACACTTGTTTGCATGAGATAACACTGAATTTTAAAATTTTTTCACAAAAGTAATACAAAGTTTCGGAAAGAAAAATCATTTTATCACATACTTACGAACGATACCATCAAGTTTTATTATATAAACACTCCTGGGTAAGTTAAGAAGGTATTCTCCATAAGAACTTTTTATTTCAAATTCCTTTACTTTATTTCCTACAATAGAATAAACTTCCAATTTCTTGCCAATGGGGGCATTTTTTACTTTCAACCGGTTAGAGTCCATCAGGCTGATATCGACAGCAGTACTATCGGTATCGACAACAACCTTCTGCTTTGCATCCTGTTGTGCATACGCATAAACAACCGGTTGCAAAGAAAATAACACGACTACAACTATAAAAAGTAAACCTTTTTTCATTTGGATACAATACCCCAATTTTCTGCAAATATACAATTAAAACACAAAAATCAAAAGAAAGATGTAAAAACCGGATGTTTTTTCAGGAAATAAGATATTGCTCTCTGAATTTATTCAAGCGATTTTCCAAAAGTTCATACTGATGATCTTTAATAAAAGAAACACAAGCCCTCAAACCTTCCTGGTTACTTCCCGTGGTAAGCAAAGAAATTGCACTGACACCGTATGGGATCAAAGCCTGCATCAATTCCGCTCCGGTCATGCCCGGATAACGGATCGTAAAATAAAATCCATCGGCAATCGGGTCGTCCATGTCTTTATCATATACAATCTCAAAGCCATATTTCAGGAAAATTTCTTTTAGCCTGCGTGCCCTTTTTCCGTATTCAATAACATCATCTATAAACCGGAATGTTCCATCGGAAGCTGTTTTAAACATCGCAGCCAAAGCATATTGAGCCGAATGACTGGTGCCGGAAGAAAGAGCGTATAAGGCCCTGTGAATAAATACACTACCGAATGTGCCCGATCCGTAACGAGCCGTTAATCCTTCGTATTTCCGATGATATAACTTATCGGATATGGCAACAACACCTATTCGTTGTCCGGCGTAACTAAAAACTTTGGATCCTGAAATAAGTAATAAATAATTGTCCGTATATTTTCCGATGGAAGATTGAAACGGAGGTTGAAACGGAATCCCCAAATCTTTTCGGAAGTCCATGGCAAAATAGGCTAAATCTTCCAGAATGATGGTATCATACCGGGTTGCCAAATCACCTATAATTTTCAATTCTTCTTCTTTCAGGCAAAACCAGGCCGGATTATTCGGATTAGAATAAATGACGGCAGCAACATTGCCTTTTTTGAGATAACTTTCCAAAATTGTTTTCAGTTTATCCCCACGATAATTATAAATATCAAAGGATTCGTATTTATAACCCATGACGAGAATTTGCTGTTTTTGTACCGGAAATCCGGGATCGATAAACAAAATGGTATCTTTTTCCGGATTGCATTGCCCTGCAACAAGAAACGAAGTATAAGTCCCTTGCATGGAACCCGTTACCGGGACGCAACATTCCGGAGAAATATCGAGATCAATAAATGCCTTGACAAACCGGGAGGCTTCGTATTTCAACTCGGGCAAGCCATCGATCACAGGATAAATCGATGCAATTCCGTTTTGTAAAGCCTTTATCTCAGCATTTACTCCAACTTTTGCAGGGGGCAAACCCGGCACTCCCATTTCCATTCGGATAAATTCCACTCCTGATTTTTTTTCAACTTCATTTGCAATGGCAACCACCTCGCGAATTGTGGCTCTGCCAAAATCTTTAATCTTTAGTTTACCGATGGCCTCATTAACAATCGAAGAATCAATGGGAATATTTTTCATTTTCCTTTATTTTCGGTTAGTATAATTATACAAAGTTACAATTTTGGTCTGAATATAGAAATTTTTATTGTATATTTATTGAAGCATTTGCCGAATATGTCCGACAATCGTCCGGTGGAGTTGAGGGGAGGAATATTTCCTTGACGTCATTCCCTTCGTTTCAATGAAAGTCGTATTCAGTAAATAAAAATCGAGTTCCAATCGATTCAGCAAGATTGCCCTGATGATGCTTAAAAAAATAAAATGAATGAGAAAAAAAAGAAGGGCTTGCAACGCGGCAAGCCCTTCCTTATTCTAATGATTCGTTCTAACGATTCATCGGCACATTATTTTCTGATGACCTTGAACGTTTTGCCGTTGTATTGCAGCATATACGTGCCTTTGGCATAGCTTGTCAGGTCGATTGTTGTCGTGCCTTCCCCGGTTTTGTAAGTTCCCTTCAGCGAACCGGTCACATCCGTGATGCGGACTGTTTGGTTCGCTTGGGTATTACTCACCCGGATGATTCCCGATGTCGGGTTCGGGGATACCTG
>JAITTA010000089.1 GCA_031287395.1 Dysgonamonadaceae bacterium
CACATACATACGATTTCCGATTTGAATAGACCTGTCCGGCCCTGTTTTCGCAAACGGGAACACCGGTTTCAAATAAGATTTTTTTAATGAAACAAAGGAAATAATGCCGGGGAAACCGGCGGAAATAAATCGTAGAGACGGAGTCTGTTCCGTCCATGCAAGGAGTTTATTTTTAAAGAAATAATGATTATATTGACGCGCAGGTGAGGCTAGGTTAGTCTCTCTCTCTCTCTCTCTCTCTCTCTCTCTCTCTCTCTAACATAAATAACGAAACAACAAAATTTAATGTGTTAAATTTTGTTAAAATCAAATTTAGATTATAAGAAAAAATTTGATGCATGGATTATGTTGTGTAAAATCCTGGCAAATGTAACTGTTTTTTTCTAGAAACGGAAAAAATCGTGCCAAAAATTTTCAGTGAAGGTAATCGGTTTATAATTTCATAGTCAGTTGTACCCTCTTACGTTCCTTATCCACACTCATTACTTTCATTTTGATATGTTGATGAATGGATACCACTTCCGCCGGGTCGGAAACAAAACGATCGGCCATTTCCGAGATTGAAGTGCACCCCTAAAGTTTTGTGTCCAACTTTAGGGGTGCACTTCAAAGTAAAAACAACCTCCTCTCCTCAGGAATGAATGTTATTTTACTAATTGGAACGTTTACGCTTTTCCCGCGCTACCCAAGACATTTTCTACTTTGTGCATATAAAGTTTTTTCAGACTTTCACGAGCCGGCCCCAAATATTTTCTCGGATCGAATTCTGCCGGTTGAACGGCGAAAACTTCACGGATTGCAGCAGTCATTGCCAGACGTCCGTCGGAATCGATGTTGATTTTACATACGGCAGAAGAAGCCGCTTTGCGAAGTTGCTCTTCCGGGATGCCGATGGCATCTTTCAATGCACCGCCGTATTTATTGATGATGGCTACCTGATCCTGAGGAACGGAAGAAGCTCCGTGCAATACGATAGGGAATCCCGGAATTCTTTTTTCAATTTCTTCGAGGATATCGAAACGCAATGGAGGAGGGACCAGAATTCCTTCGGCATTACGGGTACATTGTTCCGGTTTGAATTTGTTCGCTCCGTGAGAAGTCCCGATGGAAATGGCCAAAGAATCCACTCCCGTTTTGGATACGAAATCTTCCACCTGATCCGGTTCGGTATAAGTGTGATGTTCTGCAACCACTTCATCTTCGATACCGGCCAGAACTCCCAGTTCACCTTCAACCGTAACATCATATTTGTGGGCGTATTCCACAACCTGACGGGTCAATTCGATATTTTTTTCATATGAATGGTGGGAACCGTCGATCATTACAGAAGAAAATCCCATTTCAATACAGCTTTTGCATAATTCAAACGTGTCGCCGTGATCCAGGTGAAGAACAATAGGAATATTATATCCCAGTTCTTTTGCATATTCTACGGCTCCCTGCGCCATGTAACGAAGTAAAGTCTGATTAGCGTATTTACGGGCCCCGCTGGATACCTGCAAAATAACCGGAGATTTTTTTTCCACACAAGCCTGAACGATGGCTTGCATCTGTTCCATATTGTTGAAATTAAATGCAGGAATTGCATACTTACCTTCAAAAGCTTTTTTGAAGATATCGCGGCTGTTGACCAAGCCTAATTCTTTGTAACTTACCATTTGATTTTGTTATTTATTGAATTTAATAAGACTAATTGCCGAAATTGATCCGCAAAGATACAAAGAATCTCCCAAAGATAGGCAAAATTTGGAAGAATATAGCGAGTTAAGCGGAAGATTCAACTCATCGCTGATCTGCTGCATCGTCATATTGGTTACGTCATTTATAAAATTTATTACTTAAACTTTAGTATATTAATAACTTTGCTTACCTTTGCATTGTTATTCAACAAGGGGAATGGAACTTCCCTGTTATAAACCGCTACACGGATAGCTGATAGTTCCTGCTTAATTTTAATCTGAAAAGATTATGAGAGATGGGATTTTTCACTTTAACGGCTTTCTATTCTCCGGCGGACAATTCCAAAGAAATGGTGTTTTTTCTCCGATTCTCCTGCGCGGCAACGATACGGGATAGGCTCGTTATGTCTGATTCCGGTCAAATCTATTTTTAACACGATTAACATTTTATTTATGCTTACAAGTCTTGTTTACATATTTCTTTTAGGGCTGTCGCTCGGTTGGATATTCAATAAACTGCGATTGCCCTCCTTGTTGGGGATGCTGATAACGGGTATCGTTCTCGGCCCTTATGTGCTTAACTTTTTATCGCCGTCATTACTTAACATTTCGGTCGAACTGCGACAGGTCGCGCTCGTTATTATTCTGATGCGTGCCGGGCTTGCGCTCGATATTAAAGACCTCAAAAAGGTGGGGCGGCCTGCAATACTCATGTGCTTTGTTCCGGCTTGTTTCGAGATCGCGGGTATGATCCTTATCGCTCCGCCATTATTAGGCATTTCGGTGCTGGAGGCTGCTATTATGGGCGCGGTCGTGGCAGCGGTATCCCCGGCTATCATCGTTCCGAAGATGCTCTATCTTATGGAAAACAAGATCGGTACAAAAAAAGGCATTCCGCAAATGATTATGGCGGGCGGCTCGGTGGACGACGTTTTCGTTATCGTCATGTTTGGGGCTTTTACCACCCTTGCCCTCGGCGGTGAGGTATCGGCGGATAGTTTTGTACAAATACCCGTTTCCATCATTACCGGGCTGATACTCGGTATTGCAACAGGTTGGTGGCTGACCGTGTTTTTCAAAAAATACCACATGCGCGATTCAATAAAGGTGCTTATCATGCTGAGCGTCGCTTTCCTGTTTTTGGCTGTCGAAGAATGGCTGAAAGGCACGATTGCCGTATCAGGCCTGCTGGCAGTAATGGCAATGGGGGCGACGATACTGAAATTTTATCCGGTATTGGCTACCCGCATATCGCCCAAATTCTCAAAACTATGGGTGGCCGCCGAGATTATACTATTCGTAATGGTTGGTGCAACGGTCGATATAAAATTCGCGGCGGCGGCAGGGCTGGCAGCGGTGGCTGTGATATTCTTCGCCCTGATGTTCCGCATGGTGGGGGTATTCGTCTGTATGTCGAAAACCAAACTCAACATGAAAGAACGGCTGTTCTGTATGATTGCCTATCTGCCTAAAGCGACCGTACAGGCGGCTATCGGTTCGTTGCCGCTGGCAATGGGGTTGCCCTGCGGTAAGATCGTGCTGACGGTGGCTGTCCTGGCTATTCTGATAACTGCGCCATTGGGAGCGTTCGGCATTGATATAACATACAAAAAACTACTTATACATAACAGCCAAACTAAGAAATAAAAATGAAGAATGAAAAACGAAAACGGTATCGCCAATGAGTGGCATGGTGATGGCGTCGTATTCTTTTATGAAAAATATGAACAAAAATTTTTTTATTCCGATGTAAATTCATACCTTTGCAAGCCCAATTTTACCTTAAAGAGTTAATTAAGAAGAAAATAATAATAAAATAAAAAGCAATGAAACAAGGACTTCATCCGGACAATTATCGTCCGGTCGTATTCAAAGACATGTCGAACGACGATACTTTTATCACGCGTTCTACCATCAACGCAAGGGAAACCATCGAAATCGACGGAGTAACTTATCCTCTGGTAAAAATTGAAATTTCAAGCAGTTCTCACCCTTTTTATACCGGTAAACAAAAACTGGTGGACACTGCAGGCCGTGTGGACAAGTTCATGAGTCGTTACGGAAATCGTTCAAAAAAATAAAAAATCCGGAACAAAAATATTCAAGAAGCTCCGATCGCTCTCAGCCGGAGCTTTTTACTTTTTAAATTTAAAAAAACACAATGAAACGAAGCCTGATTTTTACAAAATCAACAAAGTCCATGATTAAGATAATGATAAGATAATAAAAATCATGCGAGTTCCACATGACCGTTAAAAATAAATGATGTACATATGAAAAAGCAATTGATTCTGTTATTGGCCCTGTGGGGTGTTATTTCTGTTTCTGAGGCGCAAAATAAACAAACAGAAACAAGATACAATATTTTACTGACCGGGGCGTCCTTTGCCTCCCCTGAAAACGGATGGTTTGAAATCGCATGCCGGGAATTACATGCAAATCCCATGAACCGGGCAATAGGAGGAGAAGCCATAGCAAATACTGCAAACCGGATGGCGGATGGCTCCTTATACACCAGGGAGGAACTTGAAAATATGGATGCCATGGTAATCATGCAGGTACATGACAGGGATGTTTTTGAAAATTCCGGAATAAAGGAAAATTTTCAGGACTATATGATCCCTTTTGATCGCAATAACTATGCCGCAGCCTTTGATTATGTGATCAAGCGTTACCTCTCCGATTGTTATGAATTACGGAATGATTCGACTTCTAAATACTATAAAACCCGTTCCGGTAAACCTGCCGTGATCGTTTTATGTACCAACTGGCACGACGGAAGACCCCTATATAACCATTCGGTGCGGAAACTCGCAGAAAAATGGGGGTTGCCTCTGGTGAAATTTGATGAGTACATCGGATTTTCCAGGAACAGCTTGCATCCTGTGACAAAAAAACAGGTAAGCCTGATCTATGCCCAGGATGAACAGGTCATGGATAAGGGAGACATTTTCGGATGGCACCCTGTCCGGGGAGAAAATTCATACATACAGCAAAGAATGGCTGCTGTTTTTGCTGAAGAAATGAAAAATATATTACCTTTGAAATTCCAATAAAAAATCATGAGACGAACATCATTGATAGCCTTGCTTGTTTCTTTTCTTTTCAGTGTTTTCGTGTACGCAAACGGAGCGATCTCCCGGAATATTGATAAGGAGACGTTTATCTATTCCAATAAAGACGGAATTTCGTTGAAATTAGATAAATACCGCCTGAGAAAGTCTGAAGAAAAACAGGCTTGCATCATCTTCCTCTTTGGAGGAAGTTTCAGGGGTGGAACACGTGATGGAGACGGTTTTCTGAAATATTACGATTTTCTGGCCAACCGGGGTTATACGGTACTCGCAATCGATTACCGGTTGGGATTGAAAGACCTGCGGGATCCGGTTCCGGAAAAGGTAATTCCCGCACTGGAAAATGCAATTTATATGGCTGTTGAAGATTTGTACGATGCTACGAATTATGCTTTACAACAGGCTTCAAGTTGGCGTATCGATCCTGAAAAGATAATAATTACCGGCTCAAGCGCCGGTGCAATCGCCGTTTTGCAGGCCGAATACGAATGTAACAGGCAATCTGCAATCTCAAAAAAATTACCCGCAGGTTTCAGATATGCGGGTATCATCGGATTTGCCGGCGCAATCTTTTCGCAAGGGGAAATGAAATGGACCGGAAAGGCCGCTCCCATGTTATTTTTTCATGGAGATATGGATGCTACGGTACCTTTTTTCAAACTTGAAATTGCCGGTATGCAGTTTTGTGGTTCACAGGCAATTGCCGAACAACTGAAAGTCGCCGGTTCTCCTTATTGCCTGTACCAGGTATCCGGTTCCAAACATGAAATTTCTTCCAAACCAATGAAAGATAACCTTCCCGAAATACAACGGTTCATTTCTTTATTTGTAGAAAACAAACAACCGCTGATGATCCATTCCGTTATTGATACGATAGGGAAACGAAGTGATGTTATTCCTTTAACCCCGGAAGATTTTATCAGGAATAATTTTAAATAATTCTTTTCTGTTGTTTTTTACTTTGGGTCCAGATCAATGATGGGAACCAGCATTTCTTCCAGGGAGATTCCACCATGCTGGAAAGTATTCATATAATAAGAAACGTAGTAATTATAATTGTTGGGGTAGGCAAAGAAGTCCTGATTCATAGCAAAAATATACTTTGAAGTAATATTGGGAGCCGGTAAACCGGATTTTTCGGGATGTTTGATTTCAAAGACTTCTTTTTCGTTGTAAGACAAGCTTTTACCCACTTTGTAACGCAGATTGGTATTTGTATTTTTATCTCCGATGACTTTGACCGGTTCATTTACCCTGATTGTACCATGATCGGTTGTGAGAATCACCTTGCATTTTTTTTCGGATATTTTCCGGAATAGATCAAGCGTTGCCGAATGTCGGAACCAGGAACGTGTTAACGAACGGTAGGCCGCTTCCGAAGAGGCTAATTCCCGGACCATCCTGGACTCAGTACGTGCATGGGAAAGCATATCGACAAAGTTCATGACAATGACATTCAATTGGTAATTATCGAATTGATTGAAATTATTGAGTAACCGTTCACCGTAAGAAGAATCATTGATTTTATGATAAGAAAACGTATATTTTTTACGAAAACGTTCCATCTGGGTTTTAATCAGAGGCTCTTCGCTCAGGTTTTTACCTTCCTCCGATTCCTCGTCAACCCAAAATTCAGGAAACATCTTCTCTATCTGTACCGGCATCAAGCCCGAAAAGATGGAATTTCTTGCATACTGCGTCGCCGTAGGAAGGATAGTATAATACAAATCTTCATCGTACGTAAAGAAATCCGAAAGCAGATCTTTGACCTCCCTCCACTGGTCGAGCCGGAAATTGTCTATCAAAATAAAATACACCTGATGGCCGTCGTCGAGCAAAGGAAAGACTTTTTTCTTAAAAATATCCGGACTGATTAAAGGTCGTTTTTCCGGCTTGTCCAGCCAGATTTGGTAATTATTTTTGATGAACTTGGCAAACATCCGGTTTGCCTCCAATTTTTGCATTTGCAAAAGGTCCGACATTCCCGTTTGCGATTCTTCCAGTTCCAAATCCCAATATATCAGTCGCTTATAAATTTCCTTCCACTCTTCTGTAGTCAGGGAATCATTAATTTGCATCCCGATTTTACTAAATTCCTGTTGATAAACGGAAGTCGTTGTCTGATTAATAATTTCGGTTTTGTGCAGGTTTTTCTTAATTGAAAGTAAAATCTGGTTCGGATTTACCGGTTTGATCAGATAATCGGAAATTTTACTTCCGATGGCCTGGTTCATGATGCTTTCCTCTTCGCTTTTGGTAATCATCACTACCGGGACATCCGGCCTCAGGTCTTTAATTACGGCCAATGTTTTCAGTCCGCTCAGGCCGGGCATATTTTCATCGAGAAAAATAATATCGAAATGTTGTTCCTTACAGCAATCAATAGCATCCTGACCACTGCATACGGTTACGACTTCGAAACCTTTATCTTCCAGAAAAAGTATATGAGGTTTCAACAAATCAATTTCATCATCCGCCCATAAAAGCCTGTCTTTTTTCATA
>JAITTA010000095.1 GCA_031287395.1 Dysgonamonadaceae bacterium
TAAAGTAAATACCATGCAATACGATGGCAAAAGAAAGTCAAGATACACCAAATCGGGAGTTGTGAATGGAAAGGAAGCTTCTTTCAAAAAAGCTATCGTTACTTTGAAGGAAGGAGAAACAATAGATTTCTTTAGTAATATTTAAATAAAGTTTTTAAGTTATAAGTCTAAGTTGTCGGTTTTTATGCACGTACCTGGTACTTTTGTGCTTAAAACCTAAAACTTAAAACCTAAAACTTAAAACCTAAAACCTAAATAAATAAATGGGAATTCGTAAATTAAAGCCCACAACGCCGGGGCAAAGACACAAGATTATTGGTACATTTAGTGAAATCACTGCTTCTGTACCAGAAAAGTCTCTTGTAGTCGGTACCAGAAAGTCCGGAGGTCGCAATAACGAAGGTAAAATGACCATGCGTTATGTTGGTGGCGGCCACAGACGTAAATACCGATTGATCGATTTCAAGAGAAGTAAAGATGGCATTCCTGCAACAGTAAAATCAATCGAGTACGATCCGAATCGTTCGGCACGTATCGCACTGTTGTATTACGTGGACGGAGCTAAAACTTATATCGTGGCTCCCGAAGGTTTGGAAGTAGGCCAGACAGTGATGTCCGGTAATGAAGCTGCACCGGAAATCGGGAATGCATTACCGTTGGCAAAAATTCCTTTGGGAACCGTAATTCATAATATCGAATTGCGTCCCGGACAAGGAGCTAAAATGGTTCGTTCAGCAGGAGCATTTGCTCAGGTAGTCTCGCGGGAAGGTGATTATGTAATCATCAAAATGCCTTCGGGTGAAACACGTAAAATACTTTCAGCTTGCAAAGCTACTGTTGGTAGTGTGGGTAACTCAGATCATGCTCTGGAAAAATCAGGAAAAGCGGGTAGAACAAGATGGTTCGGTCGTCGTCCTCGTGTTCGTGGTGTCGTTATGAATCCGGTGGATCACCCGATGGGTGGTGGTGAAGGCCGAGCTTCAGGAGGACATCCGAGATCTCGTAAAGGATTGTATGCTAAGGGCTTGAAAACAAGAGCTCCTAAGAAACATTCTTCTAAGTACATTATTGAGAGGAGAAAAAAATAATCTGATTAATTAGAGTAAATTATGAGTCGTTCATTAAAAAAAGGTCCTTACATTAACGTGAAGCTTGAAAAAAAGATTCTGACGATGAATGAATCCGGGAAAAAGGCTGTAGTTAAAACTTGGGCAAGGGCTTCGATGATCTCCCCCGATTTCGTGGGACACACCGTTGCAGTTCACAATGGTAATAAATTTATTCCTGTTTATGTTACTGAAAACATGGTCGGACACAAATTAGGTGAATTTTCTCCTACCCGTCAATTCCGTGGTCACGCCGGTAACAAGAAGAAATAACAGGATATTCAGCAACTGAAATAAAAATAAAAAGAAATGGGTGCTAGAAAAAGAATATCAGCAGAACAAAGAAAAGAAGCTCAAAAAATCATGTATTTCGCAAAATTGCGGAACGTGCCGACTTCTCCCCGTAAAATGCGTCTGGTAGCAGACATGATTCGCGGAATGGAAGCTTTCAGGGCACTTGGTGTTTTGAAATTTTCAAATAAGGAAGCTTCTGCAAGATTAGAAAAATTACTTCGCTCGGCGATTTCCAACTGGGAACAAAAGAACGAGCGTAAGGCTGAAAGTGGAGAATTATATGTAACATCAATAAGCGTGGATTCGGCAACAATGCTGAAAAGAATGCGTCCGGCGCCTCAGGGAAGAGGATACCGTGTTCGCAAACGTTCAAACCACGTAACGTTGTTTGTAGATACAAAAAATGACAATCAAAATTAATTGCTAATGGGACAAAAAGTAAATCCAATCAGTAATCGTTTAGGAATCATCCGCGGATGGGATTCAAATTGGTACGGAGGCAATAATTATGGCGATACTTTGTACGAGGACAGCAAAATCCGTAAATATTTGAGCGCCCGTCTTGCCAAAGCAAGTGTATCTCGCATCGTTATTGAACGTACGCTAAAGTTAGTTACAATCACTGTGTGTACTGCCCGTCCGGGAATTATTATCGGAAAAGGCGGTCAGGAAGTGGACAAATTGAAAGAAGAATTGAAGAAGATTACCGATAAGGAAATCCAAATCAATATTTTCGAAGTGAAAAGGCCGGAACTGGACGCCGTTATCGTTGCAAATAATATTGCACGCCAGTTGGAAGGTAAAGTAGCTTATCGCCGTGCCATTAAAATGGCGATTGCATCTACCATGAGAATGGGTGCCGAAGGAATTAAAATTCAAATTTCAGGACGTTTGAACGGTGCTGAAATGGCTCGTTCCGAAATGTACAAAGAAGGACGTACCCCTTTGCATACACTGAGAGCTGATATCGATTATGCTCTGGGTGAAGCGTTGACCAAAGTCGGTCTTCTGGGTATTAAAGTCTGGATTTGTCGTGGAGAAATTTATGGTAAGAAAGACTTGGCTCCATCATTCACCGTTTCTAAAGATTCCGGCCGTGGGGGGCGTGGAGAAGGTAGAAATGAAAGAAATGACCGGGGTGACCGGGGTGATCGTAATTTCAAGAAAAGAGCGCCGAGAGGAGAGAGGAAAAGTAATTAAAAATGAAAAATTAAAAATGAAAAATGAAAAATTATATCCTGAATTATCCGGACTTAGTTTTTAATTCTTGATTTTTAATTCTTAATTAAAAGAAAATGTTACAACCGAAAAAAACAAAATTCAGAAGATCGCAAAAAGGTCGGATGAAAGGGAATGCCGGAAGAGGCAATCAATTGTCATTCGGTTCTTTTGGTATAAAATCATTGCAATCAAAATGGATCACAGGCCGTCAGATTGAAGCTGCCCGTATCGCGGTGACCCGTTACATGCAACGTCAGGGACAGGTTTGGGTACGGATTTTCCCTGATAAACCAATTACCAAAAAACCGGCTGAAGTACGTATGGGTAAGGGAAAAGGAGCTCCGGAAGGATTTGTCGCTCCGGTTACTCCCGGTAGGATCATCTTCGAAATCGAAGGAGTCTCTTTTGATGTTGCTAAAGAAGCTTTGAGACTTGCCGCTCAAAAACTTCCGGTAACTACTAAGTTTGTCGTAAGACGTGATTATGATATGCAAAATCAAGAAGTGTAATTATTATGAAGATTGCAGAAATTAAAGAATTGTCAACCAACGATTTGAAAGATAGATTGGAAGCTGAGGTTGTCGCATACAATCAAAAGAAAATCAATCACAGTATTTCTCCGTTGGATAGCCCTGCGGTAATTACACAATCACGCAGGATGGTTGCGCGTATGAAAACGGAATTGCGCAAGAGAGAACTTAACAACGAATCAAAATGAGCTCAATGGAAACGAGAAATTTAAGAAAAGAACGAGTCGGTGTTGTTTCCAGTAATAAAATGGATAAATCTATTACTGTTGCTGTAAAATGGAAAGAAAAACACCCGATTTATGGAAAATTCGTGAATAAAACGAAAAAATTCCATGCTCATGACGAAAAAAATGAATGCAATATCGGTGATACCGTAAAAATCATGGAAACTCGTCCTTTGAGCAAAACTAAGAGATGGAGATTAGTAGAAATCATTGAAAAAGCGAAGTAATTATGATACAACAAGAATCGAGACTTAGTGTGGCCGACAATAGCGGAGCAAAAGAAGTACTTTGTATTCGTGTATTGGGTGGTACCAGAAGACGCTATGCTTCTGTTGGAGATGTTATCGTGGTAGCAGTGAAAAGCGTAATCCCATCTAGTGATGTTAAAAAAGGTGCAGTATCAAAAGCGATTATTGTACGGACTAAAAAAGAAATACGCCGTGCCGACGGTTCTTATATCCGCTTCGACGACAATGCCTGTGTATTGTTGAACAATGCCGGTGAAATCAGAGGTAGCCGTATTTTTGGTCCTGTTGCCCGTGAATTGCGCGCAACAAATATGAAGATCGTTTCCCTTGCACCGGAAGTACTGTGACAATTAAAAATTAAAAATTAAAATTGCGAGTAAAGTATTAGGAATCATTGGTGTTCGTAATTCGTAATTCGTAATTCGTAATTCAAGAGAAAATGAGCAAATTACATGTCAAAAAAGGCGATATAGTTTTTGTTAATGCCGGAGAAGACAAGGGCAAGACGGGTCGTGTATTGGAAGTATACGTCGATAAACAACGTGCACTTGTGGAAGGCGTTAATATGGTATCCAAAAGTACCAAGCCGAATGCAAAAGCTCCTCAGGGAGGGATTGTGAAGAAAGAAGCTCCCGTTCATATTTCAAACTTGAACGTATTGGATCCTAAAAGCGGAAAACCTACACGTATCGGTCGTAAGTTGAATGCAAAAGGTAAACTCGTTCGTTTTTCTAAAAAATCAGGGGAGGAGATTAAATAATGAGTAATACAGCAAACTTAAAGAAAGAATATCAGGAAAAAATTGTTCCTGCATTGATGAAGGAATTTTCCTATTCATCTGTTATGCAAGTGCCCGTTTTGAAAAAAATCGTGGTAAACCAGGGTTTGGGTGTTGCAGTCGCAGATAAAAAACTGATCGATGTCGCTATTGCGGAATTAACTGCCGTTACCGGTCAAAAAGCCGTTGCTACAATATCACGTAAGGATATTTCCAATTTCAAACTGCGTAAAAAAATGCCGATTGGCGCTATGGTAACATTGCGTCGCGAGCAAATGTATGAGTTCCTTGAAAGATTGGTGCGTGTGGCCTTGCCCCGTATCCGTGACTTCAAAGGTATTGAAAGTAAACTGGACGGAAGAGGTAATTATACCCTCGGAATCCAGGAACAAATCATTTTCCCGGAAATAAATATTGATAATATTACTAAAATATTGGGAATGAATATTACCTTTGTGACCTCTGCAAAAACAGATGAAGAAGGTTATGCTCTTTTGAGAGAATTCGGCTTACCTTTTAAAAATGCTAAAAAAGATTAAAATATGGCTAAAGAATCAATGAAAGCCCGTGAGGTAAAGCGTGCAAAATTAGTGGCCAAATATGCCGATAAAAGAGCACAGCTGAAAGCTGAAGGTAACTACGATGCGTTGCAGGCATTGCCTAAAAATGCTTCTCCGGTGCGTTTACACAACCGTTGTAAAGTAACCGGACGTCCGAAAGGTTATATCCGCCAGTTTGGTATTTCACGTATTCAATTCCGTGAAATGGCTTCTGCCGGTTTGATCCCGGGAGTGAAAAAAGCAAGCTGGTAAAAAATATAGATAGAGTGTTAAATATTGTCCGGGATACCGGATCAATTTAATTTTAATTAATCATGACAGATCCTATTGCAGATTATCTGACGAGACTTAGGAACGCGATCCAGGCTAAGCATAGAGTGGTAGAAGTTCCGGCCTCAAATTTAAAGAAAGAGATCACCAAGATCCTTTTCGACAAAGGCTACATCTTGAATTACAAGTTTGTAGATGAAGGTCCTCAGGGCTCTATTAAAATTGCCTTGAAGTATGACCCGGTAAACAAGGTGAACGCAATCAAATATTTAAAAAGAGTTTCTACTCCTGGGTTGCGTAAATATACCAGTTATAAAGAGATGCCTCGTGTATTGAATGGATTGGGTATTGCCGTACTTTCCACTTCTAAGGGAGTGATGACAGACAAAGAAGCACGCGATCTGAAGATTGGCGGCGAAGTTTTATGTTTTGTTTATTAATTTAGGAGGAAAAAAGTATGTCTAGAATAGGAAAATTACCCATTAAAATCCCTGCCGGAGTAACATTCACAATGAAAGATAATGTTGTGACGGTGAAAGGTCCGAAAGGTGAGTTATCTCAAGAAATAAATCCGGTTATTAAATTGGAGTTAAACGACGGTGTGTTAACTATATCCCGTCCGAACGACGAAAAACAAAACCGCGCTTTACACGGATTGTATCGTGCGTTGGTTAATAATATGGTGGTCGGAGTATCGGAAGGCTATAAAAAAGAACTTGAATTGGTCGGTGTCGGTTATCGTGTAACAAATACCGGCAATTTGCTGGAGCTTGCTTTGGGTTATACCCATAACATTTTCATGATGTTACCACCGGAGATTAAAGTTGAAACCAAGAGTGAGAGGAATAAAAACCCATTGATAATCTTGGAGTCGGCCGACAAACAATTGATCGGACAAATATGCGCAAAAATCCGTTCTTTCCGTAAAGTGGAACCTTACAAAGGAAAAGGTATTCGCTTTGTAGGGGAAGTAGTACGCAGAAAGTCTGGTAAGTCGGCTAGTAAGTAATTCTAAAAACTGGAAATTATCATGACAACAAAAGAATTAAGGAGAATTAAGATAAAACAACGCGTTCGTAAGATTATCTCCGGAACAACAGAACGTCCGCGTTTGACCGTGTTCAGAAGCAATAAACAAATCTATGCCCAGGTAATTGACGACTTGACAGGAAAAACTTTGGCAACGGCTTCTTCTATAGGAATCACAGAAAAAGCGCCTAAAAAGGAAATTGCATCCAAAGTAGGAGAGTTGATTGCTCGGAAATCTAAAGAAGCAGGCATTCAGGCCGTTGTTTTTGATAGAAATGGTTATTTATACCATGGTAGAGTGAAAGAACTGGCAGAAGCTGCTCGTAAAGGTGGACTTAAATTTTAAAAAAAATGGTGATAAATAATAAGGTAAAGTCAACAAACGACTTGGATTTAAAAGACAGATTAGTAGCCATCAATCGTGTAACTAAGGTTACAAAGGGAGGTCGTACCTTCAGCTTTGCTGCTATTGTGGTTGTTGGAAACGAAGATGGTATCATCGGTTGGGGTTTAGGTAAAGCCGGCGAGGTAACCGCTGCCATTGCTAAAGGCGTGGAAGCAGCGAAGAAAAATTTGATTAAAGTTCCTATTTATAAAGGCACTATTCCTCATGAACAAATTGCAAAATTCGGTGGAGCACAGGTGTTTATCAAACCTGCAACCCACGGAACCGGGGTGAAAGCCGGAGGTGCGATGCGTGCCGTGTTGGAGAGTGTCGGAGTTACAGACGTTTTGGCAAAGTCCAAAGGTTCTTCGAATCCTCATAACCTGGTAAAGGCAACTATTGCTGCTCTGGGAGAGTTGAGAGATCCTGCCATGGTTGCCCAAAACAGAGGAGTTTCAGTCGAGAAAGTATTCAAAGGTTAATATAAGAGGAGAATTTATGGCAACAATTAAAATCAAACAAGTAAGAAGTCGTATTAATTGTCCGAAAGATCAGAAGAGAACTTTGGATGCATTGGGGCTTCGCAAGATAGGACGTGTGGTTGAACATGAAGTCAACCCTGCTATTTTGGGAATGGTGGAAAAGGTTAAACACTTGATCTCCATAGAGAAGTAATTGAAAATGAATGATTAAAAATGAAAAATAAATTGAATGTTTTTAATTCGGATTCATTTTTAATTTAAAAATTTTAACTTTTAATTTAAAAAGATATGAACTTATCAAATTTAAAACCTGCTGAGGGTTCCATTAAAACCCGGAAGAGAATCGGACGAGGTACGGGTTCCGGTTTGGGAGGAACTTCAACCAGAGGTCATAAAGGACAGAAATCAAGATCCGGCTATTCCAAAAAGATCGGTTTTGAAGGAGGTCAAATGCCTATCCAAAGACGTTTACCTAAGTTTGGTTTCAAAAATATCAATCGTGTCGAGTTCAAAGCGATCAATATTGAAACATTACAGCAACTGGCAGAAAAAACGAATGCAACTAAGATTGGCATTGACGAATTAGTGAGCGCAGGATTTATTTCTTCAACACAATTGGTGAAAATCCTTGGCAAAGGTAGTATCTCCGCCAAATTGGAAGTTTCGGCTCATGCCTTCTCCAAATCGGCTGAAGCTGCTATTCAGGCTGCAGGAGGTTCAATTGTAAAACTCTAAATAGAATGAGAGCAATTGAAACAATTAAAAATATCTGGAAAATTGAGGATTTGAAAAAAAGGATCCTCACTACTTTCATCTTGATCGTAGTATATCGTTTTTTGTCGGTCATCACTTTACCGGGAATTGACCCTGCATCTCTTACCGCATTGCAAGAGCAAACTGCAAGTGGTTTGATGTCTTTGTTGAACATGTTTTCCGGAGGTGCTTTCTCTAATGCTTCTATTGTTGCATTGGGAATTATGCCCTACATCTCGGCTTCGATCGTTATTCAGTTGTTGACCATCGCCATTCCTTCCTTCCAGAAGTTACAGAGGGAAGGTGAGAGTGGCCGTCGTAAAATCAACCAATATACACGTTACCTGACTTTGGCAATTCTTGTTCTGCAAGCTCCGGCTTATCTTTTGAACCTGAATGTGCAGATGCGTTCTACAGGAGCCATTATGCCTGCCGGATTGTGGTTTACGGCATCGTCTACAATTATCCTGGCTGCCGGGTCCATGTTTGTATTATGGTTGGGTGAAAGAATCACGGATAAAGGAATCGGAAACGGAATTTCATTTATCATCCTTGTCGGTATTATCGCCCGTCTGCCGAATGCCCTGTTTCAGGAAGTCATATCCCGGATCAGTGAATCTGCCGGAGGTCTGGTGATGTTCCTGATTGAGATTGTCTTTTTGTTGTTTGTTATTGCAGGTGCTATTTTGCTGGTACAAGGTACCCGGAGAATTCCGGTTCAATATGCCAAACAAATGGTTGGAAACAAACAGTTCGGAGGAGCTCGCCAGTATATCCCTTTGAAAGTGAATGCCGCGAATGTAATGCCGATTATCTTTGCCCAGGCAATTATGTTTATTCCCATTACATTGTTAGGCTTCGGTAATGTAAGCCAGGACAGTTTTTGGGTGAGGTTCTTCCAACCGTTGACTGATCATACAAGTTTTTGGTATTGTTTTGTATTTGCTTTGTTGATTATTATTTTTACTTATTTTTACACTGCAATAACAATCAATCCGAACCAGATGGCGGAAGACCTGAAACGTAATAACGGTTTTATTCCGGGAATCAAACCCGGTAAAAAAACGGCGGAATATATTGATGAAATCATGTCTAGAATTACATTCCCGGGATCATTTTTTCTGGCATTGGTGGCCATTTTGCCTGCTTTTGCTCAAATGATCGGTATCAAACAGGAGTTTGCCCAGTTCTTTGGAGGAACATCCCTTTTGATTCTTGTGGGAGTCGTTCTGGATACATTACAGCAAGTGGAGAGCCATTTGTTGATGCGCCATTATGATGGTTTACTGAAATCGGGTAGAATAAAAGGCAGGCAAGGTTCTGCTTATTAATAAAATGATCTATCTCAAAACCGACGAGGAAATTGAATTGATGCGGGAAGCCAACCTGATGGTTGGGGCGACGCATGCGGAGATTGCAAAATACATTGCTCCGGGAGTAAAGACCATTCAATTGGATCGGGTTGCAGAACAGTTTATCCGGGACAACGGCGGAATTCCGTTATTTTTAGGATACAATGGATTTCCCAATACCCTGTGTATTTCGGTCAATGAACAGGTAGTCCATGGAATCCCTTCGGATTATGAGTTAAAAGACGGAGATATTGTGTCGGTAGATTGCGGGGTAAAGAAGAACGGATACTGTGGCGATTCGGCTTATACTTTCTGTGTAGGAGATGTGGCTCCTGAAGTGCAACGCTTGTTGAAAGTTACAAAAGAAGCTTTGTATGAAGGAATCAAGTATGCAACGGAAGGGAAACGGATTGGTGACATCAGCCATGCTGTACAAACTTATTGTGAAAGTAATGGATATGGGGTTGTCCGGGAATTGGTCGGGCATGGAATCGGAAGAGAAATGCATGAAAGCCCGGAAGTCCCGAATTATGGGAAAAAAGGGTATGGCTCGTTGTTGAAAAATGGGATGTGTATTGCGATAGAACCGATGATTAACCTCGGTAAACGAAATGTGGTTTTTGAAAAAGACGGTTGGACTGTTCGCACGGCAGATCGTAAGCCCTCTGCTCATTTCGAGCATACGGTAGCAATCAGACCGGGTAAAGCCGATGTTCTTTCGTCATTTGAATTGATAGAGCAAGTTTTAAATAATAAGGGAATTTAATTTTTAAATTTATGGCTAAGCAGTCAGCAATTGAACAAGACGGCACTATTGTAGAAGCATTGTCTAATGCCATGTTTAAAGTCGAATTGGAAAACGGACATGAAATCACTGCTCATATTTCCGGGAAAATGAGGATGCACTATATTAAGATCCTTCCGGGAGATAAAGTAAAAGTGGAAATGTCTCCGTATGATTTGACAAAGGGCCGTATTTCATTCAGATATAAATAAATATAATAAATAAAAATATGAAAGTAAGAGCTTCATTAAAGAAACGGACTGAAGATTGTAAAATCGTCAGAAGAAAAGGCCGATTGTACGTGATCAATAAGAAAAATCCAAAGTTTAAACAACGTCAAGGATAATTTTATTATTTTTGCAAAAAAATTTCATTAAATAATGGCTATAAGAATAGTTGGTGTAGATTTGCCTCAAAATAAGAGAGGAGAGGTTGCTTTGACTTATATCTTTGGTATTGGTCGCAGCAATGCAAACAAAATATTAACAGA
>JAITTA010000154.1 GCA_031287395.1 Dysgonamonadaceae bacterium
CGGAGCTTATGAAGCGATTACAGTTGCCTCTTCCGGGTTGAACAGTCCTTATCTTGAGTTGGGAGCCGATGCTTCTATCAGGATCCCCAAATTCATGTTTCCATTCCTGAGTAGTGAATTCAAACGTAAGATGCGGGCTTCTACCGAGTTTTCTTTGAGTTATAACTATCAAACACGTCCCGAATTTGTTCGTACCCTGCTTTCGGGAGGATTACGTTATTTGTGGGAAGGACGCGGAGTGACCACATCACGCCATCAATTCGATCTATTGGATATAAACTATATTTATCTTCCCAGGCTCGATTCCGGTTTTTTGTACCAATTACCTTCCAGCGCCGTCTATTTTGGTTACAGGAATCAGTTTATTGTAGGAATGGGTTATTCATATACTTATTCTACCTTCGATCCTGCTTATAAGAATCGGAATATACATGCTTTACGACTTTCTGTAGAGTCGGCAGGTAATCTTCTGTATACATTGAGCAGACCTTTGGGGTTTAAGAAAAACAAGTCCGGTTCTTACTTGCTTTTTGATACCGATTATGCCCAGTTTGTGAAAGGAGATATCGATTATTCCAAAACAATTTATATTGATAAAAATAATTCCATAGCTTGGCGGATCGGAGGGGGAATAGGCATCCCATACGGTAATTCGGAAGGCCTTCCATTTGAAAAACGATATTATTCGGGAGGAGCTAATAGTGTCCGGGCCTGGTCGGTCCGGGAATTAGGCCCCGGATCTTACCAGACGAACGATAGTACAAATTTCTTTTATCAGTCGGGTGATATCAAATTGGATTTGAACATCGAATACAGGACACGTTTTTTCTGGAAACTGGAAGCTGCGGCTTTTATCGATGCCGGAAATATCTGGACTATCAAAAATTATGAGGGTCAGGACGGCGGACTGTTTAAATTCGATTCTTTCTATAAAGAACTTGCAGTCGGTTATGGTTTAGGATTGCGGCTGGATTATGATTTTTTCCTTCTTCGTGCCGATTTCGGATGGAAGGCTTATAATCCTGCTAATCGCGGCAAGGATCGTTGGACAATTTTCCATCCTAATTTTACCAATAATTTTGCCTGGCACGTTGCCGTAGGCTACCCGTTTTAGGTTTTAAGTGGCAAGTTACAGGTTTTCTATTGTCTGTGAGCCGAACAAATAACATAAAATATAAAACTTTTATGAAATTTATCATTTTTTGTGTAAATTTGAAGCATTTTTAATTAAAATAATCCTAAGATCATGGCAAAAGTGACAAAAGAAGCAGCCTTGTTATATCATTCGCAAGGTAAGCCGGGAAAGATTGAAGTGGTTCCAACCAAACCCCATAGTACGCAAGCCGATTTGTCGTTGGCTTACTCTCCGGGAGTAGCGGAGCCTTGTTTAGAGATAGAGAAAAATCCCGAAACGGCATACGATTATACGTCCAAAGGTAATTTGGTCGCTGTTATTTCTAATGGTACGGCGGTATTAGGTCTTGGAGATATAGGGACGCTTGCAGGCAAGCCGGTAATGGAAGGTAAGGGCTTGTTGTTTAAAATTTTTGCCGGAATTGATGTTTTTGATATTGAAGTAGACGAGAAAGATCCTGAAAAATTTGTCCGGGCAGTAAAAGCTATTGCTCCTACATTCGGGGGAATCAATCTCGAAGATATCAAAGCGCCTGAATGTTTTGAAATAGAAACCCGCCTGAAAGCCGAACTGGATATTCCCGTGATGCATGACGATCAGCACGGAACCGCTATTATTTCGGCTGCCGGTTTGATTAACGCTTTGGAACTGACCGGGAAAAAAATAGAAGAGGCCCGGATCGTCGTTAACGGGGCGGGGGCATCGGCCAGTTCATGTACAAAGTTGTATATTGCATTGGGAGCCAAGAAAGAAAATATTGTCATGTGCGATAGTAAAGGGGTGATTTCCGTGCGTCGTACCGATTTGAACGAATCGAAAAAGTTTTTTGCTACGGAACGCAACGTCAATACCTTGTCTGAGGCAATTGCCGGCACTGATGTTTTCCTGGGATTATCGGTTGCCGATGTTTTAACGGAAGAAATGGTACGCAGCATGAATGCCAATCCGATTGTATTTGCCCTGGCTAATCCGAATCCTGAAATTTCGTACGAAAAAGCGAAGGCATCCCGTGAGGATTTGATATTTGCTACCGGACGTTCCGACTATCCGAATCAGATCAACAATGTTTTGGGTTTCCCTTACATTTTCCGTGGAGCTTTGGATGTACGCGCCAAAGCAATCAATGAAGAAATGAAACTGGCAGCGGTCAAGGCTATTGCTTCCCTGGCCAAAGAATCGGTGCCGGATGTGGTCAATGCCGCTTACGGATTGAAACGTTTGTCGTTCGGGCGTGAATATCTGATTCCTAAACCCTTGGACCCCCGTTTGCTCACCTGGGTCTCTGTGTCGGTAGCTAAAGCAGCCATTGAATCGGGTGTTGCCAGAAAGACTATTACCGATTGGAATGCTTATGCCTCACAGTTGCGGGACCTGATGGGCTACGACAATAAATTGATACGTCAGTTTACAGATATGGCCAAACAAAATCCCAAACGTGTCGTTTTTGCCGAAGGAAGTCATGAAAATATGCTGAAAGCTGCTGTCGCAACACGAGATGAAGGAATTTGCCATCCGATTTTGCTTGGTAATGATGAACGGATTGGAAAATTGGCCGCGGAATTGAAACTGGATTTGGAAGGAATCGAAATCGTCAATCTGCGTCATGACAGGGAAGAAGCCCGCCGGGAACGTTATGCTTCCATTCTCGCAGAAAAACGAGCTCGTGAAGGAGCTACTTATGATGAGGCAAAGGACAAGATGTTCGAACGTAACTACTTCGGTATGATGATGGTGGAGACGGGAGATGCCGATGCCTTTATTACCGGAGTCTATACGAAATATTCGAATACCATCAAGGTTGCCAAAGAGGTGATCGGTATCCGTAACGGATATAAAAATTTTGCCGCCATGCACATCCTTACCGGAAAAAAAGGAACTCTTTTCCTGGCAGATACATTGATAAACCGGCATCCTTCGACGGAAACGCTGATTGATGTGGCGAATCTGACAAAGGATGCGGTGCGCTTTTTTGCCCAGGAACCGGTCATGGCGATGTTGTCGTATTCCAATTTCGGGGCGGATCAGGAAGGTAGCCCTGCCAGTGTACACGAAGTGGTGCGTGTCCTCCAGGAGCAACATCCTTATTTGCCTGTCGATGGGGAAATGCAGGCGAACTTTGCTATGGATAAGAATTTACGGGATATTAAATACCCGTTCAGCCGTTTGAAAGGAAAGGATGTAAATACACTGATATTCCCCAATCTGAGTTCTGCAAACATTGCCCAGAAGATGATTCAGGAAATGGGAGAGGGAGAGATGATCGGCCCTATCCAGATAGGATTGAACAAACCGATTCACTTTACTGATATTGAAAGTTCTGTGCGGGATATTGTCAATATCACTACCGTTGCTGTTATTGATGCCATTGTTCAGGAACAGATTAATAAGAAATAAATGATTGAACTCAAAGAATTTTTTAAAAATGACCGCTACGCTGTCCTTTCCGGAATAGAACTGGTAGAAGTGAATCCCGGAAAGGCTTTAGCAAAAATGATAGTGGAAGAAAAACATCTCAATGCCGGAAATGTGGTACAGGGGGGAGCCATTTTTACACTGGCCGATTTGGCTTTTGCCGCCGCTGTAAATGCTTACGGCAATCTGGCGTTTTCGATCGAAACAAGTATCCGTTATTTTCAATCGGTGAAGTCCGGAATTTTGTATGCTGAAGCCCGGGTATTGTATCTACACAGGAAGTTGGCGACTTGCGAAGTGACTGTGACGAATCAGGACAAAGAATTGATTGCTTTATTTACGGCAACAGCTTACAGAAAAGATGTCTTGAAATAACGATACCATGAACGAAGTTATCCGGGAAAAAGGCCGGATTATGGAACTGGAATATCTTCCGGCAATGCATCCGGGTTCGGAAGAGAAAGACCGGAAAGCGGTATTCGATATTTTCTGTAAAAACGAAAAAGGCGAATA
>JAITTA010000158.1 GCA_031287395.1 Dysgonamonadaceae bacterium
AAAGGGGTTGTTGTAGATGAGAGCAACGAACCCATTGTTGGTGTTTCTGTGATGGTAAAAGGTAACACGGCAATTGGTGCGGTTACTAATATTGACGGGCAGTTTACATTGGATGTCCCGAATTCGGCCACCACTTTGATTGTGAAATATCTGGGAATGGAAGACCAGGAAGTGACCATTGCGCCGGACATGCGGGTCGTAATGAAAGTTTCTGCAAAATTGCTGGATGAAGTTATTGTTGTTGCTTATGGTACGGTAAAAAAGCAATCGTATACAGGTTCTGCCTCTACTATAAGAGGGGAAAAAATAGCGAAAATGCAGGTATCCAATGTAACAAAATCATTAGAAGGAGCAGTGCCAGGTCTTCAGACATTCAGTTCTTCCGGACAACCAGGATCCTCTTCCTCTCTTTATTTGAGAGGACTCGGTTCTCTATTGGCTTCTTCCAATCCTTTGATTGTTTTGGATGGAGTCCCTTACGAAGGCAATTTGAATCAAATCAATTCGCAGGATATTGAAAATGTTTCCGTTTTGAAAGATGCTGCTGCGAGCTCTTTGTATGGAGCACGCGGGTCCAATGGAGTTATTATCATTACTACTAAAAAAGGGGCCTCAGGTAAGGCGACTGTTTCTTTTGAAAACAGAACGGGATTTAATTCCCTCGGGGTACCAAAGTATGCCGTTCTCGATTCTCCTAAAGAATATTATGAATTGTTCTGGGAAGCGACAAAAAATCAGATGGTGTATGGTGGAGCCGGATATACCCCTGTTGATGCCGGTATTTATGCATCGAATCATCTCATTTCCGATTTGGGGGGATATAATAATTATAATGTACCGGATGGACAGTTGATCGATCCTTATACGGGAAGATTGAATCCCAATGCAAAATTATTATATCATGATGATTGGTTTGATGAAGCATTCCGCTCAGGTTTCCGTCAGGAAAATAACATTTCTGTCAGTGGCGGTTCAGATAAAACAAAATATTTCGCATCTGTAAATTACCTGAACGAAAATTCTTATACGGAACAATCTAATTTGGAGAGAATATCTGCCAGATTAAATTTGGACCAAGAAGTTAAATCCTGGTTCAAAATGGGTTTCAATATGGCTTTTGCTAATGTGGCGACAAATTCTCCCAACGTTGGAGGAACTAATTATTCCAGTATCTTTATGATGGGTCAGCAAGTAGCCCCAATTTATCCGGTATACGAATACGATGCGGACGGAAACCGGAAGTATGATGCGAATGGAAATCCTGTTTACGACTATGGTGTGAATATGGGTAAGCGGCCTTATGGAGCCAATTCAAGCGCAATTGATCAGCAAAAAAATGATATTCGTGAAACAACCGTTGATGTCATAAATGCAAAAGCATATGCTGATTTTAAATTTTTGAATCATTTTACATTAACTCTGAATGCCAGTATTGATAATTTCAATACTACCGGAATCTCGTTTCAAACTCCGATCGGAGGAGATGCTTACAATGTAGGGGGACGTTCCACAAAAGAAATGCAAAGGTATTATGTGCTTAATGCAAATCAATTGTTAAATTACAGTCAGTCATTTGATGATGTTCATCAGGTAGATGTTTTACTTGGTCATGAAACAAAGAAAGATAGAGTTTCCAATTTATGGGCGAGGAAAGAAAACTTTCTAATTCCCGATAATCCGGAGTTGGCCAATGCCGCCGTTTTGAGTGATGCTTCTTCCTCATCTGCCGAATATTCGTTGGAGGGATACTTTAGTCAGATAAAATATAACTATAATGAAAAATATTATATTTCCGCAAGTTATAGACGGGATGCTTCTTCAAAATTTCATCCGGATGTTCGCTGGGGTGATTTTTTTTCTGCCGGATTGGCGTGGAGATTGTCTCAGGAAAATTTCTTAAACACAGTGGAATGGATTAACGATCTTAAAATAAGATCAAGTTACGGTACCCAGGGGAATGATAATGTCAATAACAATCAACCTTATAAAGATCAATACGAGGTTGTTAATCAAGATGGGGTAATTGGTATTAATTATATTTTCAGAGGTGTTCCGAATCTTACCTGGGAAAAGAGTAAAATGTTTGATGTTGCATTGGAGTTTAAATTGTTTGATAAATTATCCGGAGTTGTCAATTATTTTTATAAGGATATTTCTTCTATGTTGTATGCAAAACCACTTCCTCCCTCCAAAGGAAGACCAAGTTCTATCTGGGAAAATTCAATGGGTATGACTAATAACGGTATTGAAGTCGAACTGAATTGGGATATTTTTTCCACAAATGATTTTAAATGGAATCTGGCTCTGAATGCAACTCATTATAAAACCAAGTTATCAAAATTACCTGCAGACAGACCTCAGGACGGTTGGGCTACAGGCAATTATTTCAGAAAAATAGGATCGGGAGCTTATAATTACTATTATTACAAATATGCAGGAGTTGATCCTGTCAATGGAGATCCATTGTATTATGCCGATGTCAAAGATGAAGAAGGCAATGTAACCGGAACGGAAACCGTAAATACGACGGACCTGGCAACAAGATATGATTTAGGTAAATCTGCAGTACCGGATGTATATGGCGGTATTTCTACCTATGTTGAATTCAAAGGATTTGATTTCAGTGCGAATGCAGCCTATCAAATAGGAGGTTGGGTGTTCGATAGTCCGTATGCCTCATTCATGTCTGGTGGAAATGCAGGACAAAACTTCCATAAAGATGTGTACAAACGATGGACTCCTGACAATCCGAATACAGACGTTCCCAGATTACAAGCCGGTTATCTGCAAATTAATTCGACTTCCGATAGGTTTCTGACTAAAGGAACACACCTGACTTTAAGGAATATGACGGTAGGTTATACTTTCCCCCGCTCCTTTCTTAGTAAAACAGGAATTGAAAAACTGAGAGTATATGTTGTGGGAGACAATCTGTGGTTATTTTCAGCTCGTCAGGGTTTTGACCCAAGACAAAGTTTTTCGGGATCTACGGGGTATGCATATTCTCCAATGAGAACGGTTTCTTTTGGATTGAATCTTAATTTTTAAAATGATGTATAATTGTTGTTGTATATAAAACTCAAAAGTTTTATACAGCGATAAAAAATATTAATGTATGAAACGAGCATGCAAAACTTGCACCAAAGAGCATGAACATGACGCGAGTTCCATATGACCTTTAAAAAAATAAAATTATGTACATATGAAAACAATAAGTAAATTATTAATGGTATTGTTCTTTTCGGTTTCGCTTTTCTCTTGTTCGGAAGAGTTTTTTGAAACGGAAAATAATGGAGTCGCTACTGCCGACGAAATTGAAGAAATGAGTAAATCCAGTCCCGAAGCCATTTTAAAAGTGGTACAACCTTTGCAAGTGGGAATTTATTCGTATATGATTCAATACAATACGCAAGGAAGTTCAAGTACTGTTCATGGAGATTTTGGATGGATGTCCATTTGCCATTTAAGTGATGTCATGTCTGATGATTTGGCATTTCATGCAAGAGGAAGTGGTTGGTTTACCTACGATTATGAACTCGATTATTGGGGACAGCAATATGTGCGTCCTTTCTGGTATTGGAACTTTTTTTATACCCTTATTGCAAAAGCGAATGATATTATTTCTAAAATCGCTCTTGATACGGATAATCCGGAATTGAAAGCTATTTTGGGACAATCATTTGCTATACGGGCGGTTTCCCATTTTTACGTTGCACAAATGTATCAGCAAACTTACATAGGAAATGAAAATGCTCCCGGTGTCCCGATTATTTTAACTCCGTCCGAAGGAGATGGAAGCACAAAAAGAGGGATTCTAAAAGATGTATATGACCAAATCCGTAAAGATTTCGAATCATCCATTACCTATCTGGACAATTGGCAAAGACCGAATAAAGTGTATATTAATAAAAATGTAGCTGCAGGCTTATTTTCACGAGTTTGTCTCGTAACGAACGAATGGGACGACGCTATTAAATATGCCAAAATGGCCAGGGAAGGTTATTCTCCGTTTACCGTAGAAGAATTGCTCGCTGATGGATTCAACAACATCAATTCTAAAGAATGGATATGGGGAGGAGATATTACAGGAGAAACAACGACGATGTTCGCTTCATTCTTTTCATTTGTTTGTTCGTATGATGCAGGTTATGGCGGTCAAGTAGGACAATACCGTAAGATAGATAAAAAACTTTTTGATTCAATGAGTTCAACCGACGTGAGAAGAAAACAATTTAAACTTGCGTCTTCCGGAGTTGTATACACGGATTATGAAAAAGCTCTTCCGGATTATACCAATCTGAAGTTTAAAAAGGTTGATAATTGGTTGGCAGATTATGTGTATATGCGTGTTTCCGAAATGATTCTGACGGAAGCCGAAGCTCTGGCCAGAAGCGGTAGAGAATCCGAAGCGGCATCTGTATTGTCTACACTGATGCAAAATCGGGATCCTAACTGGAATGTCAACTCAATAACTGCAGAAGAAATCTATCAACAGAGAAGAGTTGAACTTTGGGGAGAGGGTTTTGCCTTATTCGATCATCAACGTTTGAAAAAAGGAATCGACAGAGCTTATTCCGGAAGTAATCATCTTTCAAGTGCACAATACAAGATACCTGCCGGAAGTTGGTATTTCCTATATCAAATTCCTCTGCGTGAATTGGACAATAGCGCTGATATCAATGAAGAAGATCAAAATCCGGTTCCAACGGGAGGTAAATATCAATAATAAAATTATGTACGTATGAAAAAGTTAATATATTCGATTCTCGTTTCTGTATTTTTCATGTATAGTTGTGAAGACGAGAGTAAAATGGCTTATTATGCCGAAAATGCACAGGTTCCATCGGGAATAATCACCGGAAGTGCAAAGGAAACTTTTGGAGTGGGAGCCATAATTGAAGGAGAAGTGACTTCTGACGGAGGTGCTGAAATCCAATGTAAAGGCATTTGTTATAGCGGTACAAATACGACTCCTACCTTGACACAGGACCCCGGAACAGGGAGTTCCGATGGTAGTATTTCGCAAGGAACAGGGTCATTCTCAGCATCGGTATTGAATCTGATTCCGGATAAAACGTACTATTACAGGACATACGCTTTGAATGCTGCAGGAATTGCATATGGTGAGGTAAAAACTTTCAATTCGGGAAAGGCCCCTATTGTTATAGCTTCTTTTCAATCCCAATTTTTTGAAGACACCTGGGATGTTAACGTTGAGGCTGTTCCTTCTATACCATACTATAATGTAATTGATATGTATGAAGAGGGTTATAATGTTCGTTTAACGTTGGGGACAGATGGTAAAACAGTAACAATAGCAAAACAACCGGCTTGGGTTCATGCGACTTATGGAATCGCTTCCGTTGAAGGTACAGGAACTTTTGATGGAAAAGTGTTTAAATTATTGTTGAAACATTCTGTTTCCGCCGGTACGTTTAATCCTAATCCGGCATCGGAAATCATTACTTTACCGTAAGACTCCACGAAGTAATTACGTTAAGCCTATACGGATCAAAACAATTATTATACAGACAATTTCCCCGGTTTTGAAAGAAATACACTTAAAAAATCGGGGGAATTTCGAAGGATCATTCAGTAAACAACAAAAAAATCCCGACTAATTCAAATAGAATAGGTTGGGATTTGATTTTTATTTACTGAAGTTCCTTTGTTATGAATTTCCTGAAGTTTCCTGAATTTCCTGAAATGAACTGCAAAAAAAAAGTTTTTGTTTGACTTTTTGGGGGCAGTTTAGATTTTTTTGTACTTTTACAAAATAACGCACGATGTTATGGCCAGAATTTTGTTATCATTGTTCTTATTTTGCTTGTTTTCCACGGTAATTCACTCTCAGGAGAACGATAGTATCATGATTATTTATGAGCATAGTAAAACATTAAAAGAAAAAGCAACGGCAGCTGTCAATCTATATAAACGCCGGGAAATTAAGGCAAATGAAGACAGTATTGTTAAAGCACGGGAAAGAGAACCGGCTTTTGCCGTTTACAGGGACAACTATTTCATTACCGGAATTCCCCTTAACAAACAAGTTTCAAATAAAACAGCCGACGCTAAATTTCAATTCAGTATCCGGCAACGGATTACCAATAGCGTACTTCCTTTCAATTCATTTCTTTACCTGACTTATACTCAAAAATCTTTCTGGAATATTTATGACGAATCAAGTCCTTTCCGGGACACCAATTACAACCCCGGTTTGGGTTTGGGAAAACACATTATAAAAGATAATAAATTTCTCGGAACCATGTTCATACAAGCCGAACACGAATCGAACGGACAAGGAGATTCCATCTTGTCCCGAAGTTGGAATTATTTGAGTTGCACGGGAAAGTTCTTTTATAATCCGCTATCTTCCATACAATTCAAGTTTTGGCTACCTCTCGTGGACGGAGGTGCAAACCGAGATTTGCTCGACTATAGAGGATTGTTTGATTTTTCATTTAACACTTTAAGTCCTAATAAGTTATGGTGGTTCACCGCTACACTTAATCCCAGGAAAGGTCCAGGCAATATCAACTTAAATGCAAGTATCTCATACAGGCTATCACAAAAATACAACCAATATCTGCACATCCAATTTTTCAGTGGTTATTCAGAAGGATTACTCGATTACAATAAATATTCCTGCATGTTGAGAGCCGGATTCTGCATTAAACCCGATTTTTTTAGTGCGTATTAATTTTTTGTTTCAGACTCCACACAGATTCCACAGATAATGTCCTCGTTGTTGCAAACGTGAGGAGGTGTTTGTCGCATATTTGTAGGGATTTCATTTCCACCTCATTTTAATAATGTGTTGCAATTATTTTGTAATTACCTAATTCTTTACCGTCGAAGTTGAGTTCAAGAACTCTTTTTTCCCTTCCCAAAAGATTGATAAAACCATCTGAAAAATAGGCCGGTAAAACGATTTCTCCGGTGATCTTGTCAACGACATTCAATTTGACGGCTGCGACAATTGTTTGTGAGGGATTATACAATTCCACCTGTATCTTGCTTTTCAAATCTTTAATCTTTACCTGAATATCTACTTTCGATAATTTGTTAAATTGCTCGTAGGACTTATCAGATCCGTTTGTTTCCCAATAATCATTGGTTGATAATACACGTCCTTTATTGTCTTTCAGTTCCAGCCGTACCAAATACAGAGCAGGGAGATCATCTCCCGGATCCAACTTGTCAAAACAGGAGGTAAGAGCATTCGCCCGGGCATTGAATTTACCGTCTTCTTTGTATAATATTTTTCCGTGTACGTCCACGTACTTTACAGTTACCGCCAGAGATTTATACTCGTTCAAAGTAGAATTGATAATCACCACATCATTACCGGGAAGATTCTTTTGGACATGTAAAGGTTCGCAAGCCTTTTTAGCTCCAAAATAAGATCCCGGAGTTTCATAATCGTAAGTATAAGTCTGCCAGATCATACTGGGCCATGCCGGATGGCTCATCCAGAGTATCAACCCCGAAGTATTGTTCCACATCCTGCTATTCCAGGCCTCCAGTATATTCCTCCAGGCATCATAAGTTACAAACTGGGCTTTGCGGGAAAAGTCCTCCATGCTCTCCGGTTTACCATAGCGATCTACGGCATCCATGAAATCTTTAAAATTCTGGGAGGTATGATGCAAATCATGATATGCCCAAACATCGTTGATCGGCCATTGATCCTCAGGAGCAATAAATTTACGGATAGTATTTGCCGTCGGGATGGCAAAAGTACCTAACTCCGTATTAAATCCCTTGGCATTCTGAGTATAATACAAAGAAGGATCTTTAAAATACCCCCAGGGACCACTGGTTCCCATATTAAGAAACCGGGATTGACCATGGTAGTGACGGGAAGGATCTTCCTTCGCTATCATTCCGGAAAGCATCAAACTCAAACCTTCAGGAGCAAAACCTTCATTACGTGGACACCAGACAGCAATGGAAGGATGATTCCGAAAACGTCTTACCACATCTTTCGCGTTCCGTATAAACAACTGAAAATCGTTCGGTTCGACCGTATCATCGGTTGTAATCCAGAAATCATTCCAAACCAATAATCCGTACTCATCACATAAAACATAAAAAATTTCCTCGGTGGATTCTCCGGTCCAATTCCGGATGATATTGAAATTTGCATCTTTATGAAGTTTAAAATAAGGCTCCAGACGCTCTCTGGAAACTCGTTTCATCCCATCGTCCATTCCCCAGTTGCCCCCACGGCAAAAAATACGAACTCCATTCACCTTTATTACTAAAAACGGCCCTACCGGATCGTCCTGGTCAATCTCCTTCAAACCGGAGAGATCCGCATTTTTATTCAATGTCGGTAACCGGTTGTCTTTCGTAAAAAAAGCTTTCTCCTCATAATTAAAAACCGGAATTCCCGGATTTTTAACATCCAACGGAGAATATTCATAGCGTATGTTTTTCTTTTCCGGTGTTTGTACCATTAATTCATACGACATTTCCCGAATCCCGAAACGAATTTTCTTTGTATCCGATATAGCATTTGAACTGGTTACTTCCAAAACAAGATGGTACAATTCCTGATTTCCATACCCATTGGGCCACCACAACCTGGGAGTCCGTATGTTCAATCCGGCAAATTGTTCCGGATCACAAACAATTATTTTTTCTTCATTCGGAAGCAATGAATAAGGCTGTTGGACAACATGCTTTTCAATTTTTGCCGTTAATACTCCACGCACTAATTTATTGGTATTATTCTTTACCGGAACTGCAATCTTTATCCGGGCAACCGTTGTATCCGGAAGATCCAGATCCGTAGTTACCATAGCATCTCCGATAAAAACATCCCCTCCTATCTTTAATTTCACATCCTGCCAGATACCTGTATTTCTATCTCTGATTCCGGGAATCCAGTCCCATCCGATTGAAGAAATAAAAGTCGGGCCGTCCAGACTCAGCATCCCGCCGTTCAATCCCTGTCCGGCAAGTATCGATTGCTCATGAGGAATACCCGGATTAGGCGGAGGATATAGATGAACAGCCAGTATATTATCATTCCCGTCGCGGCGAATAAGAGTAGTAATATCGAATTCTCCCCGGATAAAAGCTCCTTTGATATTTCCCAGTTTTCTGCCATTGAAAAATACTTCGGCAAAATAATTAATCCCCTCAAAAACAAGATGAATCCGTTTACCTTCATCCGGACTCACCAGACTAAAACGTTTCCGGTACCACCAATCCATACGGCTCAAAGTATCAGGAATAAACAGGTTATTGAGTCCGTAATAAGGATCCGGATATACACCCTGGTCAACCAGGGTAGTAAGTATTGTTCCGGGAACTGTTGCATTGTACCAGTTACCCGTATTCAGTTGCGGATCAAATACGGATTTTCCGGATTCTATGACCGAAGTCCCGTCGATTAATTCCCAACCGTCATTAAGCCTGTATTCTCCCCATTCTACAGATATTAATTGAGAAGATACCTCCATTTTAGGCACTCGCTGTGCCTGTTGAAAGGGAGCATTTCCCTTTGGTAACCCGGCAGGCGACTGAGGAGCTCTCAATCCTGTCCATAGATGTGTCAGACCCTGTGCCGGAAGGCATGGAGCGAATACTATTATACAGAATAGTAGCAGGAAACTTTTTTTCATTCGATTCTTAATATTTCGGATTAAAATACAAATATAATCTTTTCTCAGTTCTTTCTCATCTCAGTAGGAGATATATTAAAATACTCCCTGAATGTTTTAGTAAAATACGAGGGACTTGAGAAACCTGCATCGTATGCTATTTCGGAGATGGATTTATCTGTTTCCCGGATATATCTGGCTGCAAATTGCAAACGGGTGTTGCGAATCAGTTCGTTAGGATTAAGGTTGGACAAAGTTTTAATTTTGCGGTAAAAGTTGGACCGGCTCATTCCTATTTCCCTGCAAAAATTATCCATACTTAAATCAGGATTCGTAAGGTGTTGATTGATATAATCGTAAACGGAATCCATAAACCGGCTATCCACTTGAGAAGTCGGTAAGCCGGGGAATAGGAAGGATGTTTCTTGTCCGAACAAATTTTTAAGCCGTGCAGGCGATACAATCAAATTCCTGATGCGTGTTGCCAGTAATCCGGGATTGAACGGTTTAGTGATATAATCGTCGGCGCCATTCTCAAAACCTTCCTGTACCTGAATTACCGTAATGCGAGCCGTAAGTAAAATAACCGGAATATGTCCCGTCCGGAGATCATCTTTCAACATGCGGCACAAGTGTATTCCATCCATAACAGGCATCATGATATCACTCACAATTAAATCCGGTAATTGTTCCACAGCGATCTCGAATGCTTCCTGTCCGTTACCTGCTTCATAAATCGTATATTGTTTTGCAAGATAGGATTTAATGTAATAACGCACATCCACATTATCTTCAACAATCAATATTGAGTGGGAACAAGGATCATTTTGTTTCGGTGAGAATTCCGGCGATGCTATTTCATTTTCCTGAATAATCATATAATGACTCGGATCTTCACTGTTTTTAAAATAGGGATTCAATTCGTTGTTTTCCAGGTGATTTCTTCCAAAAGGCAATACAATATGGAATGTCGCTCCTGCATTGAACGTATTGGTCGCCCATATCAGGCCATGATGCAAATCGATAATTCCTTTGCTGAGATTCAGCCCGATACCGGTTCCGAATGTCTGTAACTGTGATGTTTCTTTTTGATAGACCTGATAAAAAGGATCGAAAATTTTTTCCAATTCATCCTCCGGGATACCCTGTCCGGTATCTTTTACTTCGATCAGTATGAAATCATATAACCCATCCGGAAGAGAAACGATTTTATTCCCGAAAGTCTGCTTTAGATCTCCCTGTGTCCAAGGCAACAAAGTGATGGTTATTCCACCCCCATCCGGAGTATTTTTGAAAGCGTTGGATAAAAGGTTAAACAACACCTTTTCAAGCAAGTCCCGATCGTACCAGATGAGCAATTCTTCCTCGTTACAATCAAAACGGAAGTCAATTTGTCGTTTACGGGCCAGTTCACAGAAAGCGATAAAGATTTCGTGCGTAAATTTTACGATATTTCCTTCTGCCGCCCGGAGTTTCAGGTGTCCGGTCTCCTTTCTACGAAAATCCATCAGTTGGTTGACCGTATAAAGTAATCTGCCGGCATTCTGATGCATTAATTTCAGAGTATCGCGCAGGGCAGGATTTAATCCGTTATTTTGTAAAATATCTTCCAGAGGAGACAGTATCAATGTAAGAGGGGTACGCAATTCATGCGAAAAATTCGTAAACAGATTTATTTTTGTCTGGTGTAACTCTTCTATATTTTTCTTTTCCAACTGTTCTATACGGATATTGGTTTCCAGCCGGTTTTTAATCCGGGTATAACGAACTATCAGGAAAAGTCCCGTGATAAAAACAGAAATATACAACATCCACGCCCATACCGTATCCCAGGGAGGAGAACTGATGTCTATCCGAAAAGTAGCGCATTGGTCGTTCCAAACCCCATCATTGTTGGATCCTTTGACAAGGAAAGTATATTTTCCGGGCTGGATATTGGTGTAATAAGCTACCCGCCTGGTTTTCACATAATTCCATTTCTTATCGAATCCTTCCAGTTTGTAAGCATATAAATTCTGATGCGGGAAAATATAGTTCAATGCGCTGAATTCAACGGAAATATTAGATTGCTTGTAGTTCAGTTGAAGTGATTTTTCATTCATGACGTTCTGATTATCAAGCTCCTGGTTGTTAATTGATATTTTTGTGATAAATACGGGAGGAACATAATTGTTTTCTTTGATTTTCCGGGGATAAAAAGAGACAAAACCGTTATTTCCACCGAAAAAGACTTCGTTATCAGACGTTACAAATCCCGATCCGGGTGTAAACTCCGCTATTCCTATTCCGTTATTTTTATCGTAATTGGAAAATTGTCTTGTATCCGGATCGAATTTGGATATTCCGGCGAATGTACTCAACCAAAGTTTTCCGTCATGATCTTCCACCAATGAATAGACCATTCCGGAGGATAATCCGCTTCGTTCACTGTAATTTTCAAATTTCCAGGCAACCGGGTTCAGGCAACTGATACCTCCTCCGAGCGTACTCACCCATATACTGCCGTTTTTTGTTTTACATAAAGAAGATATACCATTGTATGCCAGGCTACAACTATCGTTTTCATGATGAGAAAACAGGGTTACCGTTTTTGTAAGATCGTTGTATCGATATAAACCGGTATTTGTAGAACCAAAATACATGTCGGCATCACCTTCTTGTATGCACCGGATATTTGTGGGATTGAAAATTTCATCGTTATTTAAAGGAAGCGGGTGCACGGAACGACCGTCGGGACGGATATATCCCAATGCATTGGTCCCGCTGGCGCCAATCCAGAAATTTTTCCTGCTGTCGCGAAACAGTGCGTACTGTATTGTCCCCCATTCGGGAGAAACCGGTTGTCCGAACAGGCGATGTCTGATATCGAATCTATAAATGGTATTATGGGCTGTTCCGACCCATAAAATATCATCCTCAAGCAATAATGACTTGATAATATTCTGGCTGAAACTTCTCTCCGATGTAGCCGGAAGCCGGTAGTACCGATATGAACCGGTATTCCGGTCGTAGAACAACAACCCTCCTCCTTCGGTACCCATCCAGATCCCGGTCGAATGTTCTACTATCGGGCCGATAATTCCGAATAACATACGTCCGTGCATTCCCGGATTATGAAAACGAAACCGTTGATTGTACGGACTGTAATAACTTACTCCTCCCGAATAAGTTCCTATCCAGACCGTTCCGGCCCGGTCACATAAAACAGCGTAAACCGAAAAGTTACTCATGGAAGTAATATCATTTTCGGTACTGCTGTAAGTAGAAACAAACTTCCGGTTCAATTCGTCGTAACGACTCAGGCCATCGTATGTTCCGGCAATGATATTTCCTTCCTTGTCCTCTTCAATGCAGCGGACTGTGTTACTGCTTAATCCTTCCTCCTTTTTGAGGCGGATAAAATTATCGTTTCTGCTGTCATACAGGCAGACTCCCTGTTGGTAACATCCGATCCACATCCGTCCTTTCGAATCACAGAACAGAGCGGATATCCTTTCTTGAGCGATACTTTTCAAATCATCGGGATAATGCCTGTACACTTGCATTTTCCCGATGCGTGGATTGTAAACATACAAACCGTTTCCGGTACCGATCCACAAGTTCTCATCATGATCTTCAGTCAGGGAGTAAATAACTGTACCGGAAGGTAAACCCGTAAGTGAACAACGTTCGAAATTGTCGGTTTCCGGCAGGTAACGATCCAATCCCAGGGTGGTTCCAACCCAGAAGTTACCTCTGTAATCTTTAAATAAACAGATTACATTATTGTCGCTGATTGTTGAATCGTTGTCCGAATGAAAATATTGTATAAACTTTTTTGTTTTACCGTCGTACCGGTTCAATCCCCGGCGGGTCCCGATCCATAAACGCTTCTGGCTATCCTCAGCCATACATTCGACATGTCCGTTACTGATATATTTACCGGCATCGGACTCCCGGAATATTTCAAAATTGTAGCCATCGTACCGGTTTAAGCCGTTACGCGTACCGAACCACATGAACCCTTGCGAGTCCTGGAAAATAGAAAGTACCGATAGTTGGGATAAACCGTCTTTTACGGATAAATGCTCGAATTGTATCGTTTGATCCTGAGCAAAGACCGGATAATAATACGACATCAATAAGATAAAAGGAGTTATGATTATCCTGAAAACCTGTTTGACACTCATTTTCCCGTGGTTTTTTTAGTTGTACCGGATTGTAAAGATATTCATTTTATCGTAAAAAATATAATCTTGATACTTTTAGGCCAGGGCAAACCGACGCCGTAGACGTCGAATTTGGATAACTCCTTGCAAACGAAACGCAACTCGGGGTTATCCATGTTAAAGACTTCCGGTCTTCTCTACTCCCAAACCCAACAGTAGAGTTCCCTTTTTGACGGTCTCGTCAGGCTTCTTTTCCTCCTTGAAACAAAATTACAAGCATTTGGGACAAAAATGATATGACTGAGAATACCTTCACTATTATTTTTGGGCAGAAATTGATAAATACTTTGTAAAAAATATTATTATTATGAAGAAACTACTTTTAGCTTGCTTTATTTGTTTATTGTGTACGTGCACGGTCACATGCAGTCAAACAAAAGAATGGACATTATCGTCTCCGGATAATCATTTGAGCATTTCCATCTACAATCATACACAACTTTCTTATCAGGTAAAATATAAAGGTAAAGAGCTTATTTTACTATCGCCTTTGGGCATCGACAGGGAAGATCAACAATTTTCATCGGATCTCCGTTTTAAATCGGTTTCTCCTGCCGTATTGATAGATGAAACCTATACTTTGAAATCAGGTAAGAAACTCGAATGTCGCAATCAAGCCAATGAGCTGACCCTCGATTTTAAGAACGGGAATAACCATCCGGTACAATTAATTGTTCGTGCATACAATGACGGAATCGCATTCCGGTATTATTTCCCGGGACAAGACCGGACAAAGCTTTACAAGATAACCGGTGAAACGACGGGTTTCGCCTTGCCTCTTAACGGAAAAGCATGGATACATCCGTATGATTGGAATGACCGTCTCAAACCGAGTTACGAGCAATATTGTAAAAACGAAATCCCTGTCGGATCCGCATCTCCGAACGAGAAAGGCTGGGCTTACCCGATGTTGTTTCATGTCAATGATGTATGGGCATTGATAACAGAGGCGGTTCTGGATGGAAGTTATTGCGCCACCCATATCCGTAATACGGAAAATGGCTTATACACCGTTTGTTTTGCGGAAAAAGAAGAAGTAGTCATTGCCGACGATCCGGAACCTACCGGTTATTTACCCTGGGCAACTCCCTGGAGGGTGATTGCAGTGAGCGATGCGTTATCCGGTATTGTCGAAACGGATATTGTCCGGAATCTGAATCCTGGAAATGCGATTGCCGATACTTCATGGATACGTCCCGGACGTTCGGGTTGGAGTTGGTGGTCCGACGGCGGTTCGCCCCGAAACTATAAAAAACAGATTCAATACGTGGACTTCTCAGCTTCCATGGGATGGGAATATACCCTGATCGATGCGCATTGGCCTCAAATGGAAGGAGGAACTGTGGAAGATATTGCAGCTTACGCCGAAAAAAGAGGTGTCGGGGTCTGGTTGTGGTATCATTCGGGTGCAGGACGGGAAAACAACAGCATCAGTCCCGATAATGTGATAGCGAATCCCGAAGCGCGGAAAAAGGAGTTCCGTCATTTACAACAGATAGGGATAAAAGGAATCAAAGTCGATTTTTTTGATACCGATAAACAACGGATTGTCAAACGGTATCAGGAAATACTGGCCGATGCGGCGGATTACCATCTCATGGTTAATTTTCACGGGGCTTCGCTCCCTCGCGGACTGGAACGTACTTATCCCAACCTGATGACTACCGAAGCCATCAAAGGTGCGGAAGGTTTCGGGCGGCAACCGGCCTGTGATAATGCTCCATGGCACAATGCTACCGTCCCATTCACCCGTAATGTGGTAGGATCCATGGATTATACGCCGTGCACTTTTTCCAATAAAGTCCGGCAAGGAGTTGAAGCTTCTCAGGTAACGACCTGGGGGCATCAGTTGGCTTTGTCCGTCGTTTTTGAATCGGGAGTGCAGAATTTTGCCGATAAAGCGGAATCGTATCAAGCCTTACCCGAAGCGCCTAAAAATTTCCTGAAAAATGTTCCCGCGGCCTGGGATGAAACAAAATTGGCGGCAGGGTATCCGGGTGATTTTGTAGTCATGGCGCGACGTAAAGGCAACATCTGGTACATTGGCGGAATCAACGGGAAGCACGAAGCACGAACTTTGGAATTTAAATTGCCTTTTGTCCCTGCCGGAGAAAAAATACAACTGATTACAGATGGAGCAAATAGGGAAGAATTTGCCGGAACCGAAGCGGTAACGGGAGGGAATATCAGAGTGAAAGTGTTACCGTCCGGTGGATTTGCCGGAACGATAGAAATCAAAAATAACCAAGCGACCTCACACAGTCGATTGGTTTATCTGGGAAAAGACGGAAAACTGGAATATCATCCTTACACGGATAAAGGAGATATTATTCCGGATTTTTCATGGTGCGGATATATGGGTGGAGGCGTTGATATTCCGGATATCCGAATCGTATCTACAGTTAGCAGTGGGAACCTCGCCGACGACACACCCCGTATCCAGGCGGAAATAGACTCTGTCGGCAAATTAAAACCCGATGCAGAGGGCTTCCGCGGAACTATTTTACTGAAAAAAGGGATCTACCGTCTGGCCTCTCCCTTACAAATAACAGCAAGCGGTATCGTATTACGGGGCGAAGGAAATGATAAATACAAAGGAACGGTCTTGTTGGCAACATCTCCTCAAAAATACACTGTTATTGAAATCGGACCGAACGGACGGCTGCGGCCGGTTCACGATTCGGAACTGAAGATAACGGATGATTATGTCCCGTCCGGTACCAGGGTGGTACACGTGACCAAGGCTTCGTCCGTATTCAAAACCGGAGACAAGGTAGTTGTACGCCGTCCGAGTACCGCCGCATGGATACGGGCAACGGACATGGATTCCATACCTCCGCGCCCACTTGCGGGAGAATCGACATTCGATTCGTTCCGTAGATTCCGCGAATCGAAAAGCAATGCAGATATGAACGGTACAAAGCAATGGTTGCCCGGTTCGAAAGATTTGTTTTTTGAACGTACAATCGTATCTGTGGCAGGAGATGCCGTGACGCTGGATATCCCTTTGACCAATGCTTTTCAAAAAGAATACGGCGGAGGATTCATTTATAAATATACGTTTCCCGAACGCATTACCCGATGTGGCGTGGAAAATCTATACGGAATGTCGGTATACGACGAGAACATCAGGCAGGAATACAACGATATCGGATTGTATTGCTGTGATGAAAATCATGCAAATAATTTTATCGTTTTGAGGGCCGTTGAAAATGCTTGGGTACGTAAAGTAAATGTAGAACAATTTGATTGTTGCGTATCCACTGCTCCGATGGCGAAATTCATTACGGGCCAGGATCTTTCGGCGACAAATCCGGTTTCTGTCATTACAGGTGGACGCCGGTATGCTTATTCCGTATCAGGACAGATGAATTTATTCGAACGGTGCTATTCGAGCCATCACCGCCACGAATTTGTGTTGGGCGCCTCGGTTGCAGGCCCCAATGCTTTTGTCAACGGTCGGGGCGATATGACTTTTGCTTCCAGTGAGCCGCATCAACGTTGGGCAACCGGGTGTTTGTACGATAATATCACTATCCGGGGGCCGGAAGGTTCGTTACTGGCGGTCAATCGCGGATGGTTCGGCTCAGGACACGGTTGGGCTGGCGCTCAGATAGTCTTCTGGAATTGCAGCGCACCGGTCATTATGATCATGCAACCCCCTACCGCACAAAATTTCGTAATCGGAAGTAGTGGACCCGTAACGGAGCAACATGCAGAAAAAGCGCGTTCCTCTACCATCCGGTCTATAAACAATGTATCACGCAGTAACTTTGAATATAAAGGCGTCCCTGCTGTCGGCGACGGATGGATTGAATATCCCGACAAAAAAATTACTCCTGAAAGTTTGTATTATATTCAATTAAAAGATAGAAAAATCATTAAACCATATTTTTAATTAAAAATAGCTATATGAAGAAAAAACCTAAAGTACGAACAGTTTTTTTAAAATCCGGTTTAAAGAAACTGTACAAAGTTTTAACCCTGTGCGTTATTACTTTGAGTGTTATTCATCAGGCAAATGCTCAGATTACGGTGACCGGTATCGTCACGGATGCATCGTTGAAAGAGACCTTGCCGGGAGCGAGTGTGACGATTAAAGGTACGAATCAGGGAATGGCCGCCGATATGAATGGGAGGTACTCGATTGTCGTACCCAACAAACAATCGGTACTGGTATTTTCCCTGATTGGCTACACAACCCGGGAAATCATTGTCGGTAACCAGCAGGAAATCAATGTAGCCCTGAAAGAACAGGAGACCGAGTTGGACGGAGTCGTGGTGATGGGATACTGGACTACCAAAAAACGGGACAATACCGGAGCTATTTCGTCGATAAACGACAAATTAATAGCTGAAAAACAAGCGGTTACCATATTCGATGCCCTGAAAGGTGCGTCCTCAGGCGTACAGATTCTCAGTAACAGCGGGGCCCCGGGGAGTGATGTTTCCATTCGCGTCCGCGGCGCCTCTACCATGTCGGATTCGGGTGTGAACCCACTGTATATTGTGGATGGCGTGCAGACAAGTGATATCAGTTTTGTCAACCCGGATGATATCAAGTCGATGGAAATCCTGAAAGATGCGGCGTCGGCATCTATCTACGGTTCCCGTTCGGCCAACGGTGTTGTTATTATTACTACCAAGCGGGGAGAAGTAGGAAAACCGCGGGTTGATATCAAATACCTGAACAGTTACAGTTCCATGGCGCATAAAATTTCCCAGGCAAATCGTCTGGAACGGGAAATCTTCGACCGTTCGAACGCTACCCGCGGAATGGAGTCTCTTGGACTGGCTCCTTATCCGAACGATTCTACGGCATTCAACCGGAATGCGGATAACGACTATCAGGATTTGATGACCCGGACAGCCGTGCGTAATCAGATAGACCTGAGTCTTTCGGGAGGTACCGATGCCCTGAGATACCGGGGAAGCGTTCAATACCTCGATGATCAAGGAATTATCCTGAATACTTTTTATAAGAGACTGGGCGGGCGGTTCAATGTCAATTATTTTGCGACAAAAAAACTGACTTTCAATACTCAATTCAATTTCTCTTATACGGATAAAAACAATACCAACGAAGGAAAGGTAATCCAACAGGCGATGCAAAGACCGCCTCAAATGACGTTATATTTTCCGGATGGAAGCTGGATGTATGATAACGGAGGACGTAAAAATCCGGTGGCTGAGGCCTATTTGAGAAAAAACGAAACTGCGCAATACCGGGGAACCATTTACCAGGATATGGACTATAAGTTTACCGATTGGTTGAAACTGCATGGTAATATTGCAGTGAATTTCGGTTTGGATGATACGGAAACTTTTAATTCCAAATTATTGGAAACAGCAACCCCTCCTCTCAACAGCGGCAGTTCCACCTCCAGATTATCCCTTTATACACAGGGCGACCTTTCCCTCACGGCAGATAAACAATTCGGAAATCACCATTTACAGGGTATTGTCGGTGGGGTATTTGAAAATAGTGATGTTAAAAATATCAAAATTAGCGGACGTAATTTCTCCACAGAACTGATTACTACTTTGAATGTAGCCGGAGAATTACTTCCTGCCGATACCTATACCGATGGGACAGCCAATTCTTTAGCAGGTTTTTACGGCAGGTTCGGATACAATTATAAAAGCCGGTATTTACTCAATGCAACCCTCCGGGCGGACGGTTCTTCACGGTTCGGGAAAGACAACCGTTGGGGATATTTCCCTTCTCTCAGTGTGGCCTGGCGTTTTTCCGACGAATTACCCACAACATGGAACCTCGATTGGTTAGCGGATGGTAAGCTGAGAGCAAGTTACGGTGTTACCGGAAATCAGGCTATCGGTAATTATGAAGCACAAACGGAATTTGTCCTGGGTTCGTATGCATACAACGGGAAAAGCGGTGTTCGTACTTCCACTAAAATGGGAAATACCCTGTTGAAATGGGAATCTACCACTCAGAATAACGTCGGTATCGATTTGATGTTCCTTGACGGAGCACTCTCTTTTGTGGGTGATTATTATGTAAAAAACACCAAAGATTTGCTTTATGATGCCGAATTACCTCTTGAAATAGGTTATTCGAGCGGTGTACGTACCAATCTGGGTGAATTACAGAATAAGGGTATTGAATTGATGTTGACCTGGCATGTATTTGACAAGCGCGATTATGCCTGGTCGACTACCTTTTCCTGGACAACGAATAAAAACAAGATTGTTTATCTGCCGGGGGGCGACCGTGTAGATGGTATCTGGTGGATCGGAGCAGGCTCTGCCGTCGGGACTTTCTACGGCTGGAAACAACTGGGTATCTACGATTACAGCGAATCGAACGCATGGACTTCCGATTTCAAGCAACGGCTTACTCCTGTTTTTGCAAAAGACGAATATGGAAATGTCATTCTGGATAAACAACGGAATCCGACTGTGTCGGGTTATCAGTTGCCCGACGGTACGGCTTATGCAGGAGACGTGAAACGGCAAACTTCTGCAGGAACGGTTCTCGGAGCCGGTGATGTTATCTGGCAGGAACTTGCCGATGAAAAAGGAGCTGTTAATGGTGATGTGGGAAATGAAGACAGGCAGACGCTCGGAAATGCACAGCCTTCATGGTATGCCGGATGGCAAAATACTGCCAGATACAAGGATTTTGCCTTGTCATTTTCTTTCTATGCCAGCGTAGGCGGACTTGTTTACAATGAAAATAACAGAAACCGGGCTCTCTTTGCAACAACCAATGTGACTCCGGATCCTTATTTTGTATATAATATGTGGAAATATCCGGGACAGCACACCGATGTATATCGCAGGGGAAATTATACCTACAATACCCGCCGAGGCGGAAGTTATTTCCTGGAAGAAGCCACCTTTATCCGGTTACAGAATGTTCGCCTCTCCTACAATCTGAAGAAATCCTGGGTGAAAGCCGCTCATCTGGCTAATGCACAACTATATATATACGGCAATAACCTACTGACCTGGACGAACTATTCCGGATTTGACCCCGAAGTCAATCAGACTTCCGTATTGAAGCCCGGAGACGATACCGGAAGGTATCCCCGTAAAAAGGAATTGGGTTTTGGTATTAACGTAGCATTTTAAATTGAATTATTATGAAAAAAACAGTTCATATTTTTATTATTTGTATAGCATCCTCTTTGTTCTTTAATAGTTGTGAAGATTTCCTGGACAAACAACCCGTGTCCAGTATCTCTCCGGAAAAATATTGGAAATCGGAAGCGGATGCTACCGCGTGGATGGCGGGAATATACAACCAGATGCAATATACTCTCCAGTATAATTGGTTTGATTGGGGAGAATACCGTTCCGATAACGTGAAAAGCGTAGGTACGGGAACGGCGCAAACCATTTTCCTTACCAATCAGTTGAGTAGTACCAATCAGAACAGTGCAACCTCCTGGGTTCAGTTGTATTCGACTATTTCTCTTTGTAATTTCGGATTGAAATATTTTCCGAAAATGATAGAACAAAATATCGACGGTAAAGCCTCCGTTTACGAGGAATATGTCGGAGAATGTTATGCTATGCGGGCTTTGATGTATTTCTATATACTACGTGTATGGGGACGCGCTCCTATCGTTACCGAAGCCGTAGAAGGACTGAACCGGCCGACCGAATTTCCGCGCGCTTCGATCAAGGAACTCCGTCAACAAATCATCGATGATGTGCAAAAAGCGCTGTTGACTATTGATGATGTTTCTGCCGGCAATGAAGCGAAAAAGGCTTATCTGAGTAAAACAGCAGTATATGCTTTGTTGACTGATGTATATGCCTGGTTTCAGGAATACGATAAAGTCATCGAAGCTTCCGATAATGTCATGAAAAATACGGGTATCAACTGGATTGCCAGGCAGGCAGATTGGAAAACGTTGTTTACCAAACCATATGACCCGTCCTCCAATGAAAATATTTTTATTATGTTTTGGAATAGTGTGGAGTTTAACGGAGGAATGGGGTATGCATCCCGTGTGGGAAGCAGCAGCAATACCAGTAATGTCGGAATCCGGAGTGAAATCTACGATCGCTTGTATGTACGCTATATCCCTGAAGATTTAAGTAAATCGGATATCCGTTTCTGGTCTTGTTTCGATACCGTAAAATACAAAGGATTTGCCGCTGACCCCGACGGATACGATCATGGCGGCGTAACTCATGCAAACGCGAATAGCATACAATTCGGAAAATGTGTTCCATGGGATCCTGCCATCGTGAACAGCTACGGAAACGGCGGATTTATTTATGAAGCCACCAATGTTTGTAATACCAACATGCCGATATACCGCTATGCCGACGTGATGTCCTTGAGAGCCGAAGCTCTCGCCATGACGGGAAAATATGCCGAGTCTCTGGAAATTCTGAAAAAAATACGTTCACGGGTAGGATACACCCCGACGGAAGATGCAGATCCGACCAACTATATGGCTTATTACGATGCTTTCCCCAATAAGGGAGAAAAGTTACAGGAAGTGATTGTGGACGAGCGTCAACTGGAATTTCTGACCGAAGGAAAACGCTGGTTCGATCTTTGCCGGGTCGGAAAAACGATATTTTCCGGTACTTACTACGATGCATCGGGTAACCTACCCTATAAGATACCGGATGCCGGTTATTATACTTACCTGAAAGCAAAGATGAACGGGATTCGTTCCGATTTCACTGATTTCGAAGGCGATAATATGGGCAGGATACTTTTTCCCATTGTTTCCGGAGCTTTTACGGCTAATTCAAAACTGAAAGGCGATCAGAATCCTCCTTATGATGAATAAAATTTAAAAATGCGATCATAAATTTTAAAAATAAAATATTAACCTATGAATAAAACGATAAAAAAATACAGTGTTATGATATTCGGATTATTGGCTATGACTTGCCTGATGACCGGATGTAACTTGTTTGGACTGGATCTGCAACAGGATTACGAATATGAACACTCTCAATACAATGACAATCTCGAAACCGATGCATGGACTTTTATGAATTCCCGCAAAGATATATTCTCCGGAATGTTGGCGGCCATCGAATATGTAAAGGAACTCGATCCGAATATCGAAAAAATGTATCAAGAAAAGAATACTACGTACTTATTAATGACTAATATAGCATTAACAGACGTATCGAGTACCAATTCATATTTTAACATAAACCGGATGCATAACGATCATTATGATTCCTCCGATCCTAACGATGCGGAATGGTTGATCCCGACAACCTGGTCTGTTTTTGACAAGAAAC